>JAFSIZ010000012.1 GCA_017439555.1 Oscillospiraceae bacterium
AAAGTCACCGAAGGTTGCACCGTTTGTTATTGTGCCGCTTGAAGCTTTATTGGTTGTTGCAAAGTTTACGTTGCCGAAATACACCTTTGCTACTACACCCTTATCAAAAACACCCTTTACAGCGCCGTTCTTCTGTTCACCGAGTGAAACCGCTCCGGTAACGGCCGGGTGCTCCTTTGTAAAGGCATTTGATGCCGAGAGCTTGAAGCGGCCGGCATAAGGTACATTGAGTTTAATTGCAATCCAAGGGCGGGATGCATAGCTTGCCGCCTCATAATGGTTTCCCGCGCTGTCACTTGCAATTTTGAATTCCGTTGCATATCCTGCATCTTTAATGCCAGGACCGTTATCCTGCGGAACACGTCCGACTATTTCATATCCTTCTGTTTTTGCAAGATCAATCATCGGCGTTACGCCGGAGATCTTCTCCTTAAAGCTCACATACATAATCTCAAGGTTATCAATTTCCGAGCCTGCCGTTGCCGCAGTGGAAGCCTGACGGCTACCATAGTTTGTTATCGCATCCTCGTGGTAAGCGTTCGGCGTTATATCATATACAAGCGACGGCTTTCCGCTTATTGCTTCATTGGAAAGAGCGAAAGAACGAAGCTTGAGAGTATAGAATATCTGCTCGATGCTGTATATATATCCTTTTTCGCATTTGAATTTGCTCCGTTCAAAAGGAAAACAAGATAATATTTTTTTGAAGCATCAACTGAAACCTTATCAAAGCTTACTGTTTTAAGCTCGCCGTTTCCGTATGCATCAAACGAGCCTATCTTGGTCGTCGCAGCCTTTGCAGCAACGTTATTTCTGATAGCTTTGTTTCCCCATGCTATTGGTGACGGACACTGCCATGAGGCTGCAGGAGCTTCAAAAAGAAGCACATCATACTTACCACCTGAATTTTCCGTAAGGAAGCTTACATTCGGAACAAAGCTTCCCGTTTTGCTCGGCTGAATCTCAAAAACAATGGTTCTGACGGTTGCCTGCGTTCCGTCAAAATCCGGGGATGTGCCGTCAGCAATATTCACCGTCCACAGGAAACTATTGATATCAGCGGAAACGGTTGAGCCCGATGCTTGATTGACAAATCCCCATTTGCTTGAAATTCCGGTTTTTGTGGAATCAAGCGATGCATTTGTTCCAAGCGTTGTGCTGTTATACATTCCCGTCAGCGCATAATATCCGTGAGACGGGGCTGTGAACATATATTCGTCCACAATGTTGTTCTCTGCCGCAGATGCAAAGAGTGTCATTGTCGGAAGCAATGAGATGACCATTGCAAGAGCGAGAACAAGGGATAAAAATCTCTTCATAAAAACTCCTCCTTTAGTGCGTTATAGGGGAAGAAAAATCTTCCCCTGTTGCTGCTTTTATTTGCTGTAGATTACATTGCCGTTTGCAAGGATCGCATAACCGATGGCTTCCGGTTCATTCTCAAGGTCGTTATTTACCGTGAAATGATTTGCATCGGTGTTCATCGTTACCTTAGCTGTATAATTTCCGAGGCTTGCATCCTCGCCGAAGAGGATTCCGCGCTCGATAACATTATCGATTCCAAGGAATTCAGCGAAGATGTTGTTTTTGTTGTCTTTTGTCATAACAATCTTTCTTATTGCTTCACCGACAGGAATATATTCTTTATAAACAGCCGTTATCGTAGAAGCTTTGAGCGCCTTGAAGGTATATGTCTTATCAAAACTCAATATCTCGCCGTTTTCGTTTATCCAGTAATTGAAAAGGTTTGTTCCGTTTCGGACGCTTGCTGTTACTGTAACATCACTGCCGTATGCTACCTCGCCACCGCCTGTTCCGTTCACTACCGTAACGGTTACGTTCTGCAAGCCGTTGTCGTACTGTGCGACGAATCGCATCTCACCGGAAACCGCACCTGTTGCACCTGCGGCAAACTTCTCATCCGAGCCGTGGAGTGCCCAATGAGTTGCAGTGTCATAACCTGCCATTGAGGGGAGGGTGGGGACTGTGTATGTACCTGTCTGCGTTGTAAGAAGCTGACCGTTGCCGTTATAGAACATTGCGACGTTACTGTCGCTATCTGTTTTCTTATATACTGCCATAAGAAGTGTTCCGCCGCTTGTTACCTTGAAGGTATAGTCGTTTGCGTGAGAAACAATTCTGCGGTTTCTTCCAAGATCCTTTGCCCAGTAGAGGAACTCATATCCTGTGATTTCCAGAGCTTTTGCAGTGTAGCTTGAGCCGACTGCAACTTCCGCTGCCGGAATGATTGCACTATCCGCAATGGACTTACCGCTGATATCCGCCGCAACAGCCTTTACCTCTGCGTTTTCGATTGTTGTTGCAACATCCTCTCCGTTGCCGGCATCTACGTTCACGATTGCGTCATAAGATGACTGAATTTCGGCAATATTGCTTTCAGTAACCGGTGTGAGCTTGATACCAGAGAGAGCAAGGTACTGTCTTTTGTCAGTACCGTTACCAAATCTATCATAATAATCAGTATTCAATGCATATGTAGTTGAATCTACATCCAATATGATATAGTAATTTCCTGCTTCAACATTAACTTCACCGAGTTCGGTTATTGCAGGTGATGTATCAGAAGTCGCCAGTATGTTTGGATTATAATATGTATCAAAAGTTATAGACGTTTCCGCTTTGATTGCATCATCAAAGATTGTTGGATCGATTACATACCCATTTGAGTTATAACTGGGTGAGGTTTCTTTTTTTGCAAAATGCACCTTTGCAACAGAACCTTTACCATCAAAAGCGTTGTGTTTTGCCGTCATTATTTCCTGTGTAACGTTATTAAGTACAGAAAGACTATACTTTCCTGCGCAAGGTACGTTAATTTCCACAACGTAATACGGACGATGTGCAAAGCTATCAGACGCGCAATAGTCTGTTGAGCTAGCATAAACCTGTGCCTCTTGCCAAAAACCGTGGTCGTAAAGCATCTGTGACGGAGCGTGTGCGGTTCTACCTAAAAGTGTATAACCATTTGATTTTGTTAAGTCTACCGATCCCTTTGTTTCCACATAAGAAACATTGTGAAGCTCTTTTGCCCCTAAATTCCCATCTCCGTTTGTATCGTAATTGCTTATCGCAGTATCCGAAAGTGCATTTGTTGTTATATCGTAATTGAAAAATGCGCTGTTTGATGTAGCTTTATTTGTAAGGGTAAAAGAAACGAGTTTGAGTGTTGCACGGTAGTATGCAACACCGCCACTTGTCGCTTTTCTTCCCTCGCGGTTTTCATTTGCACCGTTGGGAGAGAGAATGAGCCAATAATTTGTACCTGCATCGACAGTAACAGACGGAAAACTTACGGTTTTAAGTGCACCTGTTCCATAAGCATCAATCAAACCGAGTCGCTTTGATTTATTGAGAGTTCGTGCAAAGCTCGGAAAGCCGCTTTTTGAGCCTATAACAGAACCTTCATCAACAGAGATTGATGAATTTGCCGGTTTTTCCATAAGGTAAACTTCATATATCGGAGCAGTTGTCTCTGTTATAACGGTTATGGTCGGGTTGAATGTGCCTGATGTGTCCGGATCAAGTTCAAGAGCTATTGCATAAGATGAATCAGGCTCCGGAATCGACTTGATTTCAGGAAGATTATATTCATATAAAATATGGTCAACTTCGGGGTCATATTCCGAACCTCCGCCGATATTGACAAAGCCCCATGCATC
>JAFSIZ010000126.1 GCA_017439555.1 Oscillospiraceae bacterium
CAAAACGTGCAATATTTTACATTGGATTTTTCGCTCGGAAATGTTAAAATGTTATTACAAAAGTGTGGCGATATGTGCCACGAAATAAAACATCTGCCTCTTCCTGAATTTTTATGCAAAAAAATGCCAAAAATTCGGGAGGGGGAGGCAGTACATTTTTATACATTTCAAGGAGGAAGAAAACATGAAAAAACTATTATCAATTATCCTTGCGGCGGCAATGCTTATGTCATTGATTCCGTCAGCATTTGCGGAAGGAGTAGAGCAGGAACTTATGCTTTCTGACTTTTATGCAAAGTGCGGTGCTAACGCTCCTAGCGCGTCAGCGTATACGGATGGCGTGCTTTCTTGGAAAAGTATACAAGTCAGAAGATATAATTTCGGTGGAGCATCGTCCACCTCTAAATATTGCTATTTTGGGGCAATGAAGTTTACCGTAACCGCGCCGGGTGATTATAATATCCATTTAAAAACGGATAACCCGACGGGAACCTCCGTCGCCCCTGCAATCTACATAGGTAAATATGATTCGGTAAAAGCTGATGCATATAATGATCTGGGTGGAAACGATAAAAATCCGAAAGCATTGACAGGTGGAGAGGCTCAGAAAATTGGATATTTCAATTTTTCCAAAGCAACGACCGGAGAATATGCGTCGGTTACAGTTGACGGAACTGATGCCGGGGAAAAAGGCAAAATAACTCTTGCTGCCGGAGATTATTATATTCTTTTTACGCCGGATATGACGTCTTTTGCTCTCAATAGTACAGCAATCAATGGAGATTCGGTTGAAACGCTTACCGAGCGTCCGTCAGCTAATACATACAAGCAGGAAATGTATCTTTCAGGCATGAAACTTGTTCCCGCAGAACCGGAAGTAGTACTCCCGGAAGAAAAGCCGATAGAAGATACAACAGTCAACTTCAAGGCAAGCGCATATGAAGGCGGGGCTGTTTCAAACGCAGCAGTTCAGGCAGTAACAATCGGCTCTGACGTTACGGTTACAGCAACACCGAACACCGGATATACATTCGCATACTGGAAAAACAGCGCAGGAGTTGTTCTTTCAACAAACGCAACCGAAACCTTCAAGGTAAGCACAAATATGGGTGTTATCGCTGTGTTTGACGCAGAAACAATAGATACAGCAATTCCGGTACAGTTCTACAACGGCAACGGAATGCCGCTCGGAAGTGCAAGCGTTGCAAAGGACACAACCTTTGGTGCGGCAAAGAGTGCGGCAGGCATCACGACGACTCCGACACTTACAGGTTATGTATTCAGCCATTGGAGCGATAAGGATGCAAATGTTGCAATAGAAGATAATGCCCTTATAACAGCGCTTACCCGTGCAGTTGCAATTTATGAAGATGATGCAAATACAACATATACGGTTACTGTTATCGGAAAAGAACCCATTACAGGTAAGAAGTACGGCGAAAGCGTAACAGTAAACGGAAGTGAGAACTTCACAGCTTGGAAGCTCGGCGATAAGGTTATAAGCTATGAAAAGGATTACACATTTGATGTTTATGGAAATATCACGCTTACAGAAGTAACGGGAGAAACAATGGCAAAGGCACCTGTTCTCGTTCTTGATAAGGTGGGCGAAAATTACTTCCTTACATACGATGAAGGAGATTACGAGCTTATAGAAGCAGGTATTCTCTTCGGAAGTGAAAATGTAAGCATCGGAAGCATTGACGGCTACAAAGCAGCGGCAAAGAGACACACAGGTCAGTTTACCGCACAGCCGCACGAAGGCGCAACAAGCTCCACAATAGCACGTGGATATATGATTTGCAAATACAACGATGAATTCAAGGTAATATACGCAGATTAAAAACGGCAAAAATTTCCGCTTACACAATTCTTGCAAACGGCACGAAATATATTTATAATTTAAATAAGTAATACAACAGCGGGGAGGATGGACGGCGTTCACCCTCCCCTGTAAATTCCCCAGACCATATTTTACGCACAGCCTTCCGGCGATGCGCGCGGAGAGGATAAAAGGGGAGGTTTCCTTGCGCCACGGGAGTGGGCGCATGAGTTCTCCCCTTTTTCGCGTTCTTTGCTTACTTTCTTGGCGAAACAAGAAAGTAAGAACCGTTTCGGGAGTTTGCGCTCAGAATGACAAGCGGCGGTTCGTCGGCAAGCGCCGAACCCTACGGAGAAAACAGGAACCCCGCCCGGAAGGGCAAAACAGAAAGGAGAACAATGTATGAAAACTAAACTGAACAGGATTTTATCACTGCTTTTAAGCATCGCGCTGATGATATCGCTGCTTCCCGCAGTACCGGTATTTGCAACAGCGCAGGAGCAGGAACTTACGCTTTCTGACTTTTATGCAAAGTGCGGTGCTAACGCTCCTAGCGCGTCAGCGTATACGGATGGCGTGCTTTCTTGGAAAAGTATACAAGTCAGAAGATATAATTTCGGTGGAGCATCGTCCACCTCTA
>JAFSIZ010000127.1 GCA_017439555.1 Oscillospiraceae bacterium
CTTGACCACAGTCTATCCCGCAGACACGACCGGAGTACACGGAAACAGTGGAGGTAAGAGTGCCGGAAAGGATGTGTTTTCGAGCGGAAAGAGGCGGAAATGGCCGGAAATAAGCGGAAAGCGGTACTCCCAAATTCTTTGGGACCATCAGGCCGCAGGTTCGAGCCCTGTCACTCCGACCACCAAAAAGAGCTCTTTTGTATACCAATGCAAAAGGGCTTTTTTCTTGCATTTTGGGCAAAAATAACGTAAAATAAGGCATAAATTGTCGTTGCAGAGGTAAAACAAGCTTCTTCAAGGTTATTTTTTGCCTAAAAGCAAGCTTACATTTGTGCTTTTTTGCTCCTGCAAAGAACGCAAAAAGGCTGTGAGTATTGGATTGCGCATCAAATTACTTTTCTTTTCAGCAGCAAAGACCGCGTAAAGTGCTGGCTTTAGTGAATTTATATCTAAAAATTCTTAATATTTACAAAAGAATAAGAATTAACTCTACCATTTTCATTTACAAATGTTGGATTTTATAGTATTATAAATATTACCGTATGATGGTAAGAGTGATCGATACACAATATCCAAGAACAAAGGAGAGAATCAGATGAAAAAGACATTATCAGTATTACTTGCGATGCTTATGTTAATGAGTTCCTTTTGCATAGTAGCCAGCGCAGATTCAGAAATTGATATTTTTATAGATGGTATAAAGCTACAGTGCGATAAAGCGCCATATATCGAAAACGGACGCACGATGGTCCCTATGCGAAAAATTTTTGAAAGTTTAGATTCAACGGTTGAATGGGAAGGAAGCACACAAACGATTACAGCCACAAAGGGTGATACGCAAATCGTGCTTCAGATAGGACGGCCAACGCTATATAAAAATGGTGTTGCAGAGGAACTAGATGTTTCTCCTATAATCAAAGATGGCTCGACATTTGTGCCGGCAAGGGCAGTGGCACAAGCGTTAGGAACAAAGGTTGATTGGTTTGGCGAATCTTCAACCGTGTTTATTACTTCGAAAGATACAAATGCAATTAAAGATTTTCCAGCAATAATACTTCCCGATTGGGATGAATTAGAGGTTGTAGAGGATCCGTATGGTGGCGAATATTCTTACGCTATTTACAGCGGCAAGGACGAAATGGTGGATGAAAACATTCCGAAAACATAGTTGGAGTTATTGAAGATTGGTTCGTTGCATTAGAGGATAATGGCTGGGTGAAATCCGAGCCAGAAGATTCATATCACTATATGGACTATGATTTCTTAGTAAATGAAAAGTCAGACATTTTGTACGGATTTAAGTTCTCCCTTGGCGTTTCTTCTTATGGCTGGGATCATGCATACTATGGTTTCAAAATCCAGCCGGTATACTATAGAATCATCTATAAAAATAACGGCGAATATATGAAGGTTTTATTTGATGATATTGATGACTACGTATACTACGGAAGTGAATGGAAATTATCCGATTACGAAAAAATAACCATATATGATTCTAACAACAACACGAAGACATTATATGAATACGAAGCAGCGCCGCTGTTAAGTGCTGGCTGGTCAACCGAACCTCATATGGTTACAATGTACGCCTCTGACGGAAGGACAATAACCGTGGGCGTTCAAGAAGTAGCGGCATACCAGAATGTGGGTTGGTACACAGAACCAGTTGTTACAATGTATGCACCTGATGGAAGAACAATAACGGTATTGCAGACTGAGGCTTCAGCGTATAGAAGCGTGGGTTGGTATGACACACAGTATGAGGCAGAAGAAGCAAAGAGCCCGAAACCAAGCCGGTCTGGCTCAAACAATCCATCAGCAGATGGTTATTACTACAGAACACCAACAGGAAAGAAATATCATTTAGCCCCAAATTGTGGAGGCGAAAACAGTTATAGAACAACAAACATATCTGGACTTTCGCCTTGTTCAAAATGTGCTAAATAAAAGAGTTCGGGAGGCGCACTATGAAATTCGGACTTAGAACACCCTCTCTTAAACGGTCATTAAAGGCGCGCACCACTGGCCGTGCAAAGAAGGTAGTGAAAAAAGCGTTGATTCCTGGCTATGGTAAAAAAGGCGTCGGCTTGGTGAAGAATCCTAAAAAGGCGGCATACAATAAGGTTTATAAGAAAACGTCATTTAGCATTTGGGATTTATTTAAGTAGACCGACACGCAGGAAGAGAAGGTATACATTTTTACTTTTTCACCTCACTTCTGCTCCGTTTTGTCGTTCTTTCCCACAAAAAAGACAAGTTTCATCGAACCTTGTCTTTTTTGCATTATATCAAAATTCCGTTGCAGTGGTCGATTTCATGTTGGATGATCTCGGCGGTCCAGCCTGTGAAGTTTTTTATGCGCGTTTTGAAGTCAGAGGTCTGCCATTGCACTTTGATTGTTTGATAGCGCTTACACCTGCGCGGTCCGCCAAGCAGAGAAAGGCAGCCCTCTTCCGCATCATAAGGGCCTGTAGCTTTGATAATCTCCGGGTTGAACATCGTCATATATGTTCCTTCGTTGTCAAAGCATATGATCCGTTTGCGCACGCCGATCATATTGGCCGCCATTCCGACGCAGCCTTCCTTGTGTGCAATCAGGGTATCGAGCAGATCCTGCGCAGCCTGCAGATCTTCTTTTGTTGCCGGTTCGGATTTCATTGCGAGAAAAATCGGGTCGTGTATCAGGTCTTTAATCATAAAACATCCTCATTTCAATAAAAAAACAAACGCGTTATACAACGCGCCAACATATCCAGTATAGCAAAAACAAAAATGAAAGTCAATGGGTTTTGGCTGTTTTGCCCATATTTCTCTGTGTTGCATAAATACTGTTAGTATATTTTGTACAAAATTCCATATTGCAATAGAGCAACCGTTGTGTTATATTATAATCAGAAAGGGTGATACCAATGTTCTGAAGCTAAACGGCTCAGATGAAAGTCAGAGCATCACAAGCGAAGTCTTAAATATCAGAAGTTGTTCCGATAATATATAAAATATCTTGTTTAAAGAATGGAAAATCGGAAGAATATTCAGAAGAATAGTCGAAAGAGATTTAAAAGGACGAAATATAAAACAGGAACAGGTTTTGAGAGGACATCGCTTGAATCTGTAGAAAGAGAGGTTAATCAAGGATGTTAGATATCAAGAGTGAACAGAAATAACCCTTAGCCGTATATGGGTGAAAGACATAGCGGTTAAGGGTTATTTCATTTTTATAAATATATTGTGTGAGCACCGATGCGTCGGTGTTTTTTTATTTTAAAGAGCCTTGTTGATTAAATCTGCAAGTGCTATATTATCAAAATAATCATTTACAAGCTTGTGAAATTCACGCCACATCGGAAGTGTGAGGCAGTTGTCTGCGCGGTCGCATATTTCGGCGTTGCATTCCAGACAGGATACAGGTGAAAGGTTTCCGTCAGGCGAAGAATATCTCCGATCCTGTATTCTTCGGGGGATTTGGAGAGCTTATAGCCGCCTCCTTTTCCGTGAACGGCTTTCACCAATTTATTTTTAGACAAAACAGGCATAATTCTTTCGATATATTTGAGCGAGAGGTTTTGCCTCTTTGCAACATCCTTCATTGGAATATACATCATTCGGATGCTCTGCCAGATCGAGCAGAACACGAAGCGCATAGCGACCTCTTGTGGAAATCATCATGTATTCATATCTCCGGAAGAAACTGCCTCTGCATAGCGAACAGCTTCCATTGCGTCCTTTGCGTATTTGTCCGCACCAATCCTGTCGGCATATTCCTGTGTAAGCACTGCACCGCCGACAACGGCCTTACACCACGGCGCTTTTTCGCGGAGAAGCCCGATGGTTTCTTCCATAGCAGGGACAGTGGTTGTCATAAGTGCACTGAGCCCTGCGAAGGGTGCGTGATGAGAAACAACAGCCTCGACGATTTTCTCCGGAGCGACATCACGCCCGAGATCGACGACATTGAAGCCATAGTTTTCAAGCAGGAGCTTGACGATATTTTTGCCTATGTCATGGATATCTCCTTTGACGGTTGCAATAACAAAGGTTGCGTTGGCTTCGGATTTTCCGCTGTCTGCAGGAAGTGATGCTTTTATGTTTTCAAATGCGCTCTTTGCTGCCTCTGCGCTCATAAGAAGCTGTGGCAGATAAATTGTTTTCTTTTCAAATCCTTCGCCGACAGTGTTCAGCGCAGGAATTATCTCGTTCTGGACAATGTCGAGAGGCTTTGTGCTCTTTAAAAGCTCGAGTGTTATTTCTCCTGCCTTGTCCTTGAAGCCTTTTATGATGGCATGCTGAAGCTCGGATTTATATTCTTCGGTGCTCTTTTTTGGTTCAGAGACAGCTGCAGAGCCGGAGACAACAGTGAACGAATCAGCCGCGCTGATATAATCGGAGCAGTTTTCGTCAAGATTTTTAAGCGCTCTGTAGGTGTAATATGTTCTCATCATATCGACTGAATACGGGTTCATAATAGCGGCCGAAAGCCCGTTTTCAAGCGCGAGAGCAAAGAATGTTCCGTTAATTGCATCGCGGTTCGGAAGACCGAACGAGACATTTGAAACGCCGAGTGAGGTGTGACAACCGAGCTCGTTTTTAATGCGTTTGAGCGAACTGAGCGTTGAAAGAGCGGCAGAGGTGTCTGCGCTTATGGTCATTGCAAGTGTATCAAAAATGATATCCTTTTTGTCGATTCCATATTCTTCTGCGGTTCTGAGAATCTTTTCGGCGATGGCGAATCTATCGTCTGCGGATTCGGGAATGCCGTTCTCATCAAGTGTCAGAGCGACAACGAGCCCACCGTATTTTTTGACAAGGGGGAAAACTGCCGCCATACTCTCTGCTTTGCCATTGACAGAATTAATCATAGCCTTGCCGTTATATCTGCGGAGTGCGGTCTCCATTGCTGCGGCGTCAGAGGTGTCAATCTGGAGAGGCAGATCAATAATTGCCTGCAGCTCGCAGACTGTGTTTTTCAGCATTTCAACCTCATCGATATCGGGAAGACCAACGTTGACGTCGAGGATATGGACGCCTTTGTCCTGTTGATTCACACCCTCTGTCAGGATGTAGTCCATATCGCTTTCAAGCAGAGCCTGCTTGAAGCGTTTCTTTCCTGTTGGGTTTATGCGCTCGCCGATAAGTATGGGAGAAGCGCCGAAGACTACTGCATGTGTATAGGACGATACGACGGTCAGGTTTTTCGGTGTTATATCGAGTGGGCGGCACGCATCAGCTCTTTGCGAGAGCTTTCTTATATAATCAGGGGTTGTGCCGCAACATCCGCCGATAACGCGCAAGCCCTTTTTGACGAGTGATATAACTTCATCGGCAAACTCATCCGCGGTGATGTCAAAGACCGTCTTTCCGTCGATTGACTTTGGCAGTCCTGCATTGGGTTGGAGCATTACAGGTATGGATGCGTTGGCGAGAAGCTCTTCGCAAACGCCGCGCAGCTGCCCGGGACCGAGTGAGCAGTTTGCACCGATAGCATCCGCGCCCATACCCTCGAGCATTGCGACCATCGCGCCAGGGGATGCGCCTGTCATAAGCTTTCCGTCTTCGCCATAGGCATTTGATACGATAACGGGAAGTGTGCTGTTTTCTTTTGCCGCAAGAAGAGCGGCTTTCGTTTCATAACAATCGTTCATCGTTTCGATGATGATGAGATCAGCTCCGAATTCCGCGCCGATGCGCACTGTTTCCGCAAAAACTGAAACTGCGTCTTCAAAATCGAGATCACCGAGCGGACGCAGGAGCTTACCTGTCGGGCCGATGTCAAGTGCAATGAATTTTTCCTTTTTGGAGGTTGATAGCTCCTTTGCAGCCCGTGCGTTATCAAGCGCTGCCTTTATAATTTCACGAAGCTCGTCTGAGGAGAATTTCAGAATATTCGCGCCGAAGGTATTTGTAGAAACGACATTGCTCCCGGCATCATAATATGCCCTGTGGATATCTGTGATTACATCGGAATGTGTTATATTCCAAAGCTCGGGGAGCTCGCCGGGGCGAAGCCCACGCGCCTGAAGCAGCGTGCCCATTCCTCCGTCAAAACAGACTATGTTATCTTTTAAAAATTCCGAAAAAGTCATTATTATTCCTCCGGTATTAATTATTCACAGATGCCGGCAAAAGCGGTGACAGACTTTGAAGGTGACATCAGAAGGCTGTCGTTCAAAAACACAGCAAGCCTTTTTGAACAGTCCAGAACAGAGAAAATGTCGCGCTGGACAGCGAGGGGGAGATCACCGTAGCCGGGGCTGAAGCGCGGTCGCAAAGTGATGTTGCGGCTTTTCATCATATCCTCACAGAATGAATCACATAAAGCTTCGACACGTTCGGAGCCGAGTGCCTGAAGCATAACTGCACGTGCAGGAGAGAGGCGGTTGTATTTTGCAATCAGCCGATCCATGGCAATACCCACAGTTGCGCAAAACAGTATAACACTTTTGCAGCCACAAAGATTTTTGGCAAGCTTTTCGAATGAAAAAGAAAAGAGCCCGAAATTACACACATTTCCGTCTGTGTCAAAAGTGAGCTCGCGCCAGCACACGTTATAGAGGAGCCTGCATTTCGCTTCATCTATGCAGCTTTGCAAAAGCAGCTGTGTTTCTTCGTTTGCCGCTTTGCAGCCTGCATATCTGAGAATTTCTTTTTCGCAAAACGGTGGCTGCGGATATGATTTTGTTATTATTTCTGTATTCATTTTCCTAAAATATCCGAAAGATTACTCTGAATCTTTTCAGCAACGTCGGGCTTGTTCATTGAATATACGTGGACATTTGTGATTCCATTTGCATACAAATCTATAATCTGATCGGTTGCATAAGCAATTCCTGCCTGTTTCATGGCGGCAGGGTCCGAACCGAATTTGTCTACAAGGCTTTTGAATCTCTGCGGCATAAAGGAGCCGGAGAGCTTTATTGCGCGCTCTACCTGATTTGCGTTTGTTATAGGCATAATTCCGGGAACGATCGGAACGGTGATGCCTGCTTCGCGTATTTTATATAAGAAGTTGTAAAGCAGATTGTTGTCGAAGAACATCTGTGTTGTGAGAAAGTCACAGCCGGCATCTACCTTTTCCTTCAGGTGAGTAATATCTTCCTTCTGATTTTCGCTTTCGGGGTGTATTTCGGGATAGCACGCCCCGGCGATGCAGAAATCCTCGTCAGCTTCCCTGAGCTCACGGATAAGGTCTATTGCGTGGGTGTAGTCCCAACGGCTTCTGTCGGCACTCTCAAGTGATTCGGGGATATCGCCGCGGAGAGCCATAACATTTTTGATTCCGGCGGCTTTTATTGATGATATCATATTGCGAACAGTCTCTTTTGTGGATGAAACGCAGGTGAGATGCGCAAGAGTCGGCACACCATAGAGCTCTTTGATATTCTTTGCAATGTCAAGAGTGTATTTGCTGGTACCGCCGCCTGCGCCGTATGTGACGCTCATAAAAGCAGGGCGCAGCTTTGCGATTTCCTCGGTTGCGGTTCTGACGCTCTCAAATCCCATTTCCGTTTTCGGCGGGAATACTTCAAATGAGAGAGATAATGTGTTTTTATTCAGTAAATCAATTATTTTCATAGCATAAATTCTCCCGAAAAGTAATTATGTTTATTATAACGCTACTTTGATGAACTCGTCAAGTATTTGCACATTAAAATCGATTTTCCGCATTTAATTAAAAATCAGCCGTTAAATAAAAGCCGCGACGCATGGGAATCCATAAGTCGCGACTTTTATTATGTTTGTTATACATCGAAATATCCGAGGATGAGAATACCGGCAAAGATTGCGGCGAGCACGAGATAGTGTTTCCAGGAAAGCTTTTCCTTGAGGAAGATTCTGCCCCATACAAGCGACACTGCGCAGTAGGCCGAGATGATTACAAGACCGGGAACCGAGCCTGCGACAACGACCATCATATAGAACACCTGACCGACGGTTTCAAAGATACCGCCGATAAGCTTCGGTGCATCGTTTTTGGGTGCAAGCTTTTCTTTCTTGATTCCGAAGACATATATTGCAAATATGATTGCGATGAAGAACCACGTGAATTCATAGGCTGTGTTGAGGATATCACCGGTAAGGAGCTCAAGGTCAACGCTCGGTGCATAGAGTCCGCTTGCTTCGACGCCTGCGAGATAGTTGTCAGCGATGAGTGTGTCGACATAAGTGCCGCAGGAATCGAGGATGCAATAAAGAACAGGGAGAAGAATTGCAAGAATGCTCTTTGAATATTTTCTGTTTGCCGTCTGCTGGCGCTTGATGCGAAGCTCCGGGTCCTCTAAGTTGTCAACGAGCCCAAGTGCTATGATACCGACGACGATAAGCACAATACCGATTATGATGGGAGTGTTGAGAAAGACTTCGTTTCCTTCGTTTTCGGGGTTGAAGGTTACGCCGAAGGTCAGCATGCAAAGAAGTGCGGTGACAGCGCCTGAGCCGTTGCATATCGGCGAAGATATGGAAAGCTCGATATAGCGCAGACCGATATAACCGATGACCATCGAAAGTATGTAGAAGAACGATGCAGGCAGGTAGGTGATGATATCTGAGAATGAGAAGGGAACACCACCGATAGTGATTGAATACAGCGCGTGTATTCCCATAATAAGGCCGACTGCGATGCCGACTTTATAATGGCTGTACTTGTCTTCCTGATTGGAACCGATTTTGCTGAAAATGTCAGATCCGCTCCAACACAGCATTGCGATTATTGCGATAATCCAGATACTCATTTTTCATTTCTCCTTTTTTGTTTGTATTAAAGTATAATTTTGTTCAATCGTTCACGTAATCCATTTCGGATTCAGCGTTATGTGTAGCGTTGTTCAAAAATATCCTGTCTACGGATGTGCCGTCATCAATATTTTTGAAAGTATATAATCTGCCCGGTTGCAAATGGAGTATTACCCTGTCACGAGCATAGTCGGTTAAAATATGTTTGCAACAATCTGCCGGCTCGACTAAATTGATGTTTTCGAGACCCCAGTCTTTTTCCGCCGGATCGACAAACTCCGTTAGCTATTTTTCGTCAATAAAAGGGCCTGACTTATGTTCGAGCATCTGGTCGCCATAGGTGCATTCTGTGAAAAAGTCTTTCCATAACTTATAATGATACTGTCGGGCAAAAAGTCAAAGATCATTTTATCTGTGTCTGATGAAAAAACTGCTCTGTTATCATTATTTTCGACAAGTGTCATTTTTGAAATCAAGCCATTGATCGATGCTGATGCAGGAAGCGTCAAAAAGCTTTCCCGTTTAAGATAATATTGATTTTATTTTCTGTGACATTGTAAGAATAGATTTCGGTTATCATATTCTGAGCACCTGAATGAATTTATAATGCTACAAATCCGCCGTCCAGAAGCTTCTGGAGAGACATCATTATTCCAAGCTTTGCATTATACCAGGTAAGGCCGCCCTGGAAGAAAATTGTATACGGCTCGCGGATCGGTCCGTCTGCCGAGAGCTCGATTGACGAGCCCTGAATGAATGCGCCTGCCGCCATAACAACCTCGCAGTTATAGCCCGGCATTGCATAGGGTTCAGGCGTTACATAGCTGTCAACCGGTGCAGCTGCCTGAATGCCTTTGCAGAAGGCGACCATCTTTTCGCCGCTGCCGAGCTCGACAGCCTGTATGATATCGTGGCGCGATTCCGTCGAGTTGGGGATGACCTTGAATCCGAGCTCCTCATACATATTTGCCGCAAATATCGCGCCCTTGAGGGCTCCTGCGACAACTGTGGGAGCGAGGAAAAAGCCCTGATAGAGGCTGCGCATCGTGTCAAGGCTTGCGCCGACCTCCTGGCCGAGACCGGGGGCACTGAGGCGATAAGCGCAACGCTCGATACAGCTCTTTTTGCCGCAGATATAGCCGCCGATGGGGGCAAGACCGCCGCCGGGGTTCTTGATGAGAGAGCCGACAATCATATCAGCGCCGACATCGGAAGGCTCGATTATCTCGACAAATTCACCGTAGCAGTTATCTACCATACAGATAACCTCAGGCTTTATCTCCTTGATGAATTTTATAAGCTCGCCTATTTGCTTCACTGAAAAGCTCGGACGTGACTGATAGCCCTTTGAACGCTGAATAGTTACGAGCTTTGTCTTTTCGTTTATTGCCTTTCTGATGTTTTCATAATCAAATGTTCCGTCCGGAAGCAGATCAACCTGACGATAGGAAACCCCGTATTCGCGGAGCGAGCAAGTCGATTCGCGTATGCCGATGACTTCTTCAAGCGTGTCATAAGGCTTGCCGACAGGCGAGAGAAGCTCATCTCCGGGGAGAAGATTTGCGGAAAGCGCAATCGCGAGAGCGTGGGTTCCACAGGTTATTTGTGGGCGCACAAGCGCGGCTTCTGTGTTGAAGCATTCGGCATAGACTTCTTCGAGTGTATCCCTGCCTCGGTCATTATATCCGTATCCGGTTGAACCTGCAAAGCATTCTGCGCTGACACGCATTTTTTGCATTGCGAGAGTAACCTTTGCCTGATTATATTCGGCGATTTTATCTATTTTATCAAAACGTGGTTTAAGTTTTTCGAGGATTTTTTCGGAAAATTCAGCAACCGCGCTGCTGATTCCGAGCTTTTCATACATTTGCTTATTCATCGTATTCCATTCCTTTAAATATATTGTCTGCAACGTCCTTTATGACATCGGGCGTTGAGACTATGATGCCTCTCTCGTCGCCGATGACAAGAAGAGTGTCACCTTCGGAGATTTTATAATATTCACGGGCTTCCTTGGGGATAACAATCTGTCCCTTTGCGCCGACCTTGACGGTTCCGAATATATGCTTGCCTCCGGGGTGAGCATAGATATGTTTGCCCTTCATACTTCACCTCTCAAAGTTATACTTTTCCTACAAGTAGGAATTATACATTTTTTTACGACACTTGTCAACAAAAAAGCTGTGGATTCCCACAGCTTTTGATTCTGCATATCAAATTGTTTCATATCCGACGAGCAGACCACCCTTCTCTGCATAGAAGCTGCAAAGCCCACGGAGCTGATATATCTTTATTTCGGCGTCTTTGAACTTTTCCGCAATAAGGGAAGAAAGCTGAGCTACAGCGCTTTCGTTGTTGCAATGCGCTATGCGGACTTTTTTGATATTGTCTCCGAGATGACGGAGTATTGAGGAAAAGGCTTTTTGCTCTCCACGGCATTTTTCCAGAAGCTCAAGAGTGCCTTTGCTGCTTGCGCGCCCGACTGCGCGTATGCCGAGAAGACCTGCGGCTTTTGCCACAATCGGATTTACTCTTCCGTTGTTTGCGAGATTGCGCATTGATTCAAGTATGAAAAGAAGCCCTGTTTTGCTCAGATATTGGGGGATGAGTGTGCATATTTCATCAAATTCTTTTCCTGAAAGGATATATTCGCGGAGCTTTTCTATAATCAGGCAAAGCTCCGGTCCTGCTGAAAGAGAATCAATCACAAAAACCTTTTTGCCGGGATTGTTTTCCTCATATTGCTGCTTTGCGATGCAGGCGGCGTTATAGCTTCCTGAAAGTCCGCTTGTTATCGTTACGCAGAAAATGTATTGCGCATCTCCGAATGCGGCTATCCAATCGCCGGGAGAGGGGCAGGCTGTCGAGGACTTGCCCTTATATCGGAGAAGCTCTTCTGCCATAGCATAGACATCAAGCGTTGCGTCATCAATATATTCCTTATCTGCTGTTATTATTTTTAGCGGCGCAGATGAGAATGAGACATCGGGAACAGTGAGGATATCCGAGGAAGAATCGGAAACGATTTTGAATTTTTGCAGGTTCATAGCTTTTCTCCTTGATTCAGAATATAATAATTATTGTATTTATAGACTGGTGAAATGACAACCCACTTCTCTACCTTAACGGCTCTCCGGATAGATTGGAAACAGGTAGAAAACAGTAAAGACTGCTCTACTTGCAGTGGAATTGGAATAAAAATCGGTAGAAGGATGGAAAGTTTTGCGTATAATGAGGTTTTCAAGAACTTTTTGTGGGATATGGTGAAGTTACATATTATAATATAGAAGGCGATTTACTGCGGCTTTTTTATTGTAAAGTTAATTGTAAATGAAATATTTACAATTAAGCTTGCAAATGAAAATCTTTTGTGTTATAATCAACGGGTTTGAAAATATATCATAATAAAGAGGGATGAAAGTTATTATGGGTACACTTTTAACTGTTTCAATAGCTTTGCTTGCAGGGCTGCTTATGACGAGGGTGTTCAAGCCGCTCAAATTGCCGGCAGTAACGGCATATCTTATTGCAGGCGTGCTTATCGGACCGTATTGCCTTGGTGCTTTTGGCATTGAAAATCTCGGTTTCACATCGCATAGCGCTGTTGAAGCTCTGTCGCTTATTTCCGATGTTGCGCTCGGTTTTATTGCGTTTTCCATCGGAAGTGAGTTCAAAATGGATGAACTCAAGAAAATCGGAAAACAGGCTTTTGTCATTGGTATTTTCCAGGCACTTGTTGCAACCTTGTTTGTTGACCTTGCGCTTCTTGCCGTACATATGATTATGCCCGATAAGCTGACGGTTCCTCAGCTCCTCACACTTGGCGCAATTGCAACGGCGACGGCACCTGCGGCAACGCTTATGGTTGTACGCCAGTATAAGGCAAAAGGACCGCTTACAGATCTTCTTCTCCCGATTGTCGCGCTCGACGATGCTGTCGGTCTCATAGTATTTGCAATATCCTTCGGTATTGCAAAGTCGCTTGTTGTTGGGCAGATCGATATGGTTTCAATAATCGTCAATCCGCTTGTTGAAATTGTTTGCTCACTCGGTCTCGGTGCAGTTATGGGATGGGTGCTCACTCAGCTTGAAAAGCTGTTCAATTCAAACACAAACCGTCTCAATCTCACGATTGCATTCGTTTTCATAACGGTCGCACTGTCGATGATGGAATTCACTATCGGCGCTGTACATATAAGCTTCTCTTCGCTTCTCGTATGTATGATGCTCGGCACAGTTTTCTGCAACATCTGTCCGTTGTCGGAAGATCTTATGGAGCGTGCTGACAAATGGACCTCGCCGCTTTTCGCACTCTTCTTTGTAATCAGCGGTGCAGAGCTTGAACTCGGCGTTTTTGCAGATTTTGCAATCGTTGCGATCGGCATTGTATACATCATATTCCGCTCGCTTGGTAAATATTTAGGATCGGCGATCAGCGCAAAGGCGACAAAATGTTCGCCTGAGATATGCAAATATCTCGGTATCACGCTCCTTCCGCAGGCAGGTGTTGCTCTCGGTATGTGCACGATTGCGGCGGCATCACTTCCGGGCGGTCAGGGAGATCTTATCCGAAATATAACGTTGTTTGCTGTTCTCATATATGAGCTCCTCGGCCCGCTCTTTACACGTATGGCGCTTACAGCTGCAGGCGATATCAAGCCTATGTCAGACGAGGTCAAAAACCGCCGTCAGACAAAGCTCAATCAGGCAAAGCTGGGCGCAGAAAAGTAAATTATCAAGTAAAATCCGAATGCTGCAAGGCATTCGGATTTTAAATGACAGGGGATGTGTTTATGAAAGAACAGCTTCTTTCATCGTTTGAATATATAAAAACATTTTTTAAATGGATGGCAATATCCGTTCTGGTGGGCGTTGTCGGCGGTGTGACAGGAAGCCTTTTCCATATGTGCATTGATTTTGCAACGGAGACAAGAGCTGAAAATGGCTGGATTCTGTATTTTCTGCCGATAGGCGGTCTTGTCATATGCGCTCTCTATAGCCTCACAAAGACAAAGGTTGATACAAACCGCGTTATAGAATCCATACGCAGTGATAAAAATGTTCCGTGGTATATGGCACCGCTCATATTTGTGAGCACAGTCATAACTCATCTTCTCGGCGGCTCGGCAGGCCGCGAGGGGGCGGCCCTCCAGCTTGGCGGAAGCATCGGCTACAATCTCGGAAAGGTGCTTAAGCTTCGTGAAAATGATCTTCACACAATCGTTATGAGCGGAATGAGCGCTGTGTTTGCCGCTCTTTTCGGAACTCCGCTCACGGCAATGTTTTTTGCTCTTGAAGTTACAAATGTCGGTGTAATGTATTATGCGGCGTTTCTGCCTTGTGTGGTTTCGGCGCTGTGTGCAAGCAGGATTGCATTGCTGTTCGGGCTCTCGCCTGTCAAATTCAGCTCGGTTGTTTTTCCGGGAATGTCTGTCGGGATAGCTTTAAAAACAGTTGCGCTCGCGTTCCTTTGTGCGCTTATATGCATAGTTTTTTGCCGTGCACTGCAGCTGTGTGAGCATTTTTCGGAAAAGTATATAAAGAACAAATATATAAGGACATTTGTCGGCGGTGCTGTAATAGTCCTGCTGACGGTTGTTTTACGGACAACCGATTATAACGGCGCAGGTATGGACGTCATCACACGCGCAATGCAGGGGCAGGCAAACTGGGAGGCTTTTGCGCTCAAAATTGTATTTACGGCAATCACCATCGCCGCAGGCTTCAAGGGTGGAGAAATCGTGCCGGCATTCTTCGTCGGTTCAACCTTTGGCTGTGTGGCAGGCGGCCTTCTCGGGCTTGACCCGGGGGTTGGAGCTGCAATAGGTTTTATCGCCCTTTTCTGTGGCGTTGTGAATTGCCCTGCTGCATCGGTGCTTCTGGCACTTGAGGTTTTTGGTGCTGATTCGGCTTTGATTTTTGCAATCGTCTGTGGTGTAAGCTATATGATGTCGGGGTATTGCGGCCTGTATTCAAGTCAGAAAATAATGTATTCGAAGCTTGAAGCAAAATTCGTCAACGAACACGCAAAATAGAAAAAGTGAGTGTAAAACTTGTTTTACACTCACTTTATTTTTTATCTGCTTCTGGTTTTTCGAATGCCGCTGAGAATATGCTCTTTTGCTTTTTGAGCTTCTGAGGATGTCACATCAGCGACGTCTTCAAGCGGATATGGGATACCGAGCCTTTTATATTTCTCAACACCCATTGTGTGATAAGGAAGTACATCGAGCGATTTCAGACTGCTGAGTGTGCCGATGAATTCACCGAGCCGCACAAGTGCATCTGCATCATCCGTAAGCCCGGGTACAACAACGTGGCGTATGCATATCGGAACATTCTTTTCGGAAAGATGCTTTGAAAATGCGAGAATGTTTTCGTTGCCGTGTCCTGTGAGAAGCTTGTGCCTGTCGCTGTCAATATGTTTTATGTCGAGCATGACAAGATCTGTCAGACTAAGCAGGGCATCAAGCCTTTCCGTGTTCCCTGGAGAGAAGGTTATGCCTGAGGTGTCGATGCAGGTGTGTATGCCGTGTTCTTTTGCGAGAGCAAAAAGCGCGGTTATAAACTCGAGCTGCAACAGAGGCTCTCCACCGCTGACTGTTATTCCGCCGTTTCTGTAGAAAGCGCGGTTTTTGAGATATTCTTCAATGATGCTTTCTGGAGAAAGCTCTTCTCCGATGCCCTGTATCCAGGTGTCAGGATTATGACAATACTTACACCGCATCGGACAGCCCTGAAGAAAGAGCACATATCTTATGCCCGGGCCGTCAACAGTGCCGAAGCTTTCCTTCGAATGAATATATCCGTGCATCAGATTTTCTCGTGGAAGGTTCTTGAAATTATTTCGTCCTGCTGCTCACGTGTCAGCTTGGTGAAGTTGACAGCATATCCGCTTATGCGGACTGTGAGCTGAGGATATTTTTCGGGGTGGGCCTGAGCGTCAAGCAATGTTTCCTTCGTGAATACATTGACATTGAGATGGTGTCCTCCTTTTTGGACATAGCCGTCAAGAAGGGAGACGAGATTATCTATCTGATTTTGGTTTGCTTTCATTTTATTGATTCCTCCTATTCCGTGGCATCTGTATCGAGACCTTCAAAGAGCGTTGGAGTATTGCAGGCTCCGTTTCCGCAATCAAGGTCGATATCTATATCGCCGACAAAAATCCTGTCATCCTTGCCGAGCGCACCGGGGATGATTGAGAATGTGTTTGAAATGCCGTCCTGCGCATCGCGGAACGGAAGCTTTGACACCGATGAGAGCGATGCAACAGCGCCGTTGGTGTCACGCCTGTGCATTGGGTTGGCACCCGGTGCAAACGCCTCGCCGCGCTTTCTTCCGTCAGGAGTTGAGCCTGTGTTTTTGCCATAGACAACATTCGAGGTTATTGTGAGGATTGATGTTGTCGGAATGCTTCCGCGATAGGTGTGGTTCTTTCTGATATGCTCCATAAATCTGTGGACGATATCATAGGCAATTGAATCAACGCGGTCATCGTCGTTGCCGTATTTCGGGAAATCGCCTTCGACCTCATAGTCAACAGCAAGCCCGTCTGCATTTCTGATGACCTTTACCTTTGCATATTTTATAGCCGAAAGTGAGTCGGCGACGACGGAGAGCCCTGCGATGCCGGTTGCAAACCAGCGTGTGACCTTCTTGTCGTGAAGCGCCATCTGTAGCTTTTCATAGCAATATTTATCGTGCATATAATGGATGATGTTGAGCGTATTGACATAAACGCCTGCGAGCCACTTCATCATTTCATCGTATTTTTTGATGACATCATCATAATCGAGATATTCCGAGGTTATCGGGCGATATTCAGGGGCGACCTGCTTGCCTGTGATTTCATCGACACCGCCGTTGATGGCATAGAGCAGGCATTTTGCGAGGTTTGCGCGCGCTCCGAAGAACTGCATTTCCTTGCCGACCTTCATTGACGACACACAGCACGCAATAGCATAGTCGTCGCCGTGGTTAAAGCGCATGAGATCGTCGTTTTCATATTGGATGGACGATGTCTCAATCGAAAGCTTTGCGCAGAAACGCTTGAAGTTTTCAGGAAGACGCAGAGACCAAAGTACGGTAAGGTTGGGCTCCGGTGCAGGTCCGAGGTTTATGAGCGTGTGGAGATAACGGTAGGACATTTTCGTTACCATATGCCGCCCGTCGACGGCGACACCGCCGATCGATTCGGTTACCCATTGCGGATCACCTGAGAAAAGCTCGTTATATTCGGGTGTGCGCGCAAATTTTATCAGGCGTAGCTTCATTATGAAATGATCAATGATCTCCTGAATTTCCTTTTCTGTGAAAGTGCCGTCCTTCAGGTCGCGTTCTGCATATATATCGAGAAATGTCGAGGTTCTGCCGAGTGACATAGCGGCACCGTTCTGCTCCTTGACAGCTGCAAGATAGCCGAAATAGAGCCATTGAACAGCTTCCTTCGTATTGCGCGCAGGCTTTGAAATGTCAAAGCCATAGCTGAGTGCCATTTCCTTGAGCGCTTCGAGTGCGCGTATCTGCTCGGAAAGCTCTTCGCGGTCACGGATGATTTCAGAATACATTGCAGAGCGAGTGGTTTCCTTCTGCGCTTTTTTGTCTTCAATAAGCCTGTCCACGCCATAAAGCGCAACACGACGATAGTCGCCTATTATTCTTCCTCTGCCATATGCATCGGGAAGACCTGTTATGATATGGCTTGAACGGCAGGCGCGCATTTCAGGGGTATAGGCATCAAACACACCTGCGTTGTGTGTTTTTCTGTGGGTTTCGAAAAATTCCTTTATGCCGGGATCAATCTCATAGCCGTTATCGCGGCATGCCTTTTCCGCCATCCTTATTCCGCCATAGGGCATAAGTGCACGCTTTAACGGTTTGTCTGTCTGAAGGCCGACTATTTTTTCCTTGTCCTTGTCAATATAGCCCGGAGCGTGGGAGGTGATGGTGGAGATGATTTTTGTGTCCATATCAAGAACACCGCCTGCTTCACGTTCCTTGCGGAAAAGCTCAAGCACCTCATCCCAAAGTGCGCAGGTGTTTTCTGTAGGTGCTTCGAGAAAGGCCTCGTCACCGTCATACGGAGTGTAGTTATGTCTTATAAAGCTTCTGACGTGAATTTCCTTTTGCCAGGTTCCGCCTTCGAAGCCGTGCCAATATTCATTGTTGGTATTAATGCTCATTGTTCTTTCCTTCCTTCAGGATTGTCTTTTCATACATTTACAGTATACTACAAAAAAATTATAATCACAATATTTTTGCGCAAAAAAACAAACAGCAATTTTTTCTTTGGAAGCTTTTGCTGAAAAAAGAAAATATAGAATAAAATAGAAAATATATAATAAAAGCTCCGCATAATGATATGCACCCCAAAAGTTAGACACTTTTGGAGGTGCATATTTTTAGAAGAAGGAGCCGAAGGCATTATGAAAGAAAGACGAGGCAGAGCTTGCAAAAAACCGTCTTAAAACTAATGAAGAGTCCTGGTCTGAAAGGAAAACATCGCAAAAATGATAAGTATCATTCATACAAAGGCGAGGCAGGCAAGATTGCAGATAATCTGTTGAAAAGAGAATTGTATGGACAATGGTGTAATGGAAAACTTCTTCGGCAGGCTTAAGGTTGAAATGTTCTATGGTGAAAAGTTCGAAAGTGTTACCGCTTACATTGATGAATTAAAGAAATATATTGATTACTACAACAACGAAAGAATTTCTATGAAACTAAAAGAAATGAGTCCGGTACAATACCGAACTCATTCGCAAGCAAGTTAATATTAAATTTTTGTCTGAACTTTGGGGTTCAC
>JAFSIZ010000128.1 GCA_017439555.1 Oscillospiraceae bacterium
AGCTTTCTGCAAAGCGTGTCACTTCCACTGTTATATGTTTTATCACCGCATAGAAGAGAGTACCAAAGCTTAGGTTCACTCTTTATGCATTGAGCACTGTTGATTCCTTGATAATACACCTGGATAATCAACTCGTTTTTACCGGGGCTGCAATATTTGGATATGTCCAAGGAATCATATATTTTATAGTTCGGGTAGTCATCATACTGTCCGCACTCTATAAAAAGCCCGTTTAAGAAAACTGCATATTCATCGGATGCACTTATGTTGAGAATTACATCTTTGCCGGAATAGTCAAACTCCTGAAAAAACTCTGCATAAGCGTTTGTTACAGCAGTTGCATTGTCTGTCCAGATCCAGTTCAATGGAATGCCTCCCTTGAATTCTTTTTTTATATTATATCATATTATAGGAGACACATCAAATAGAAACGCGATTTTAATTTTGATAAGGCTGTTGTAATACAGAGAGAAATTGTGTATAATATAAATTAAAGTTTCATCGTCATTTTCAAGGGAGGCTGACAGCTTATGAATATGACATATAAAGAAATACTTCCCGGCATAAAGCTGAGAGTTATAGAAAGCTCGAGGTTCAAAACAAGCTGCATTTCAGTGCAGTTTCTTTCGAATATAAGCGAAGAAAACGCGTCGGAGATGACGATCGTTCCGCGTGTGCTGAGAAGGGGGACGACGAAGCATCCGGATATGGAGGCGCTCGCAGCGGCTCTTGACGATATGTACGGTGCGAGAGTTGAGCCTGTGTCGAGAAAATACGGCGATATTATAATGAGCGGATTTATCTGTGATTTTGTTGACCTGGATGAAAAATTGCTTCCGGGCGTTGTAAATCTTCTCGGGGAGATTCTGTTTGATCCGAAAACCGAAAATGCTTCTTTTGTGGAGAGCTATGTTGACGGTGAGAGATCCAATCTCATCGATGAAATAAAATCTGAAATAAACAACAAAATGTCCTATGCTCTCCGCAGGACGATAGAAAATATGTTTGAGAACAGCCCATATGCGGTAAATGAGCTCGGCACAGAGCAGACAGCGGAAAAAATTGATGCAAGATCTCTTTTCAGGTATTATAAAAAGATGATCTCAGAGTCTCCGTGTGAGGTGTTCTTCAGCGGAAACTATACCTATGAAGAGGTTGAAAAAGAAATTTTGCGTATGTTCAGGCTTTGCCGCAGAGAAAGACCGGGAAAGGTTTCTCCTCAAAAAGCGGAAAGCGCGGTGAATATCCGCAAAACAGAGCGCCTTGAGGTTGCTCAGGCAAATCTGATAATAAGCATGAGAACGGCGGATGAGGATATATACAAATCAAAGCTCATGACGGCGGTGCTCGGCGGTGGGACAACGTCAAAGCTTTTTGCGAATGTCCGTGAAAAAGAATCGCTTTGCTATTCGACGGGAGCAATGTTTGATTCGTTTATGAAGGCGATATATATTTATTCCGGAATAGATCCTAAAAATGCGGAAGTTGCCGAAAAGGCAATGCTTCGTGAGTTTGAGCATATGATCTACGGAAACATAACGGATGAAGAAATCGATAACGCGAAAAAGGGTATGATAGATGATCTCCTCACGACTGAGGATTCGCTCTATTCAATGGAGGCCTTCTGGATGCGTGCGGCGCTGCTCGGCGATGAGAGACCTCCGCTTGAGGTTGCTGCGGCTATAAAGAATATAGATGTTGAAAGTGTTATAGATGCGGCAAAAGGGTTTGTTCCGTCGGTCACTTATCTTCTAACAGGAATGGAGGGTGCAAACAGTGAAAGAAAACTGTTACCCGATGCTTAATCAGAAAATGATTTCCCATACATGCGCAAACGGGCTTCGGATATGTGTGTTTCCAAAACCGGGTTTCAGGCGTGCATATGCAATGCTTGCGGTCAACTATGGCTCTATTGATATAAGCTTTGATGTGAACGGTGAGCCATATAATTCGCCGCTCGGTGTTGCTCATTTTCTTGAACATAAGGTGTTTGAACAGCCTGACGGAGGTAATGCGCTCCAGATATTTGCAAAAACAGGTGCGTCTCCGAATGCATTTACAAGCAAAACAATGACAGCATATCATTTTTCCGGCACGGAAAAATTTATGCACAACCTTGAAATCCTGCTTGATTTTGTAACATCACCTTATTTTACCGAAGAAAACGTTGCGAAGGAGCAGGGGATAATCGGCCAGGAGATAAGTATGGTAAACGATCGCCCGGCCTGGCGCCTTTATGAGAATTTCATGGCCTCGCTCTATTGCAATCATCCGGCAAAGGATTCAATTATCGGAACAGTTGAAAGTATAGGGCAGATAACACGAGATATATTGTTCAAATGCTATAATACATTTTATGTTCCGTCGAATATGACATTGTGTGTCGCGGGGGATGTTTCGGCAGAGAAGATAATTTCAGCAGCAGAATCCATGCTTCCGCGTGAAAAAATCATTCTCCCGAATCGCGATTATGGTTTTGAGCCTGCTTCTGTTGCGCGTGCATATTCTGAGGAAAAGGCAGAAACGGCAGTTCCGCTTTTCGGAATAGGTGCAAAGCGTGCAATGAAAACAACAGGCGAAGAGGGTATGCGCAACAGGATCGTGGCAGAGCTTGCTGCAGATGTTATCGGCGGTCCGTCATCCTCGCTTTATGCAAAGCTATACGGAGACGGAACGATAAGCGCGGATTTCGATTCAGAAGCAATGGTGTTTCCGGGAAGTATTGCAATGATGATATCCGGCGAGAGCCGCGATGCGCGTTGTGTGGAAGAGGCTGTGAGAAATTCGGTACACACGCTTTCTGAAGATATCGATTCAGGCTATTTCAATCGCATAAAAAAGGCATATCTCGGGGTAAGGCTGCGCTCGCTTGACAAGGTGAAGACTCTTTGTCACGAGCAGGCGGATGCTGTTTTCGGGGGATATGATTATCTTGATACTATTGAAATAATAAATGAGATTGATTCGCGCGAGGTATCACAGTTCATTTCGCAGATGTTCCGCGAAGAGAGTATGACGCTTTCGGTAGTAAGCGGTGAGTAGGTGATTTAAATGAAGAAAAACATCGCTTTTCCGGGGCTTGGCCTTGAGTTTCAGATAGATCGCGTTGCGTTTGAGCTTTTTGGCAGACCTATCTATTGGTATGCGGTCATAATAGCAACCGGGTTTCTGCTTGCGGTTTTCTATGGTATGAAGAGAAGTCGCGAATTCAAGTTGAGTGAGGACAACGTATCAGGAATGCTGCTTGTGGCGTTCCCACTTGCGATAATATGCGCACGCCTGTATTACGTCATTTTCAACTTCAAATTATACAAGAATGATATTCTTAGCATCTTGTATATATGGGAGGGCGGAATTGCGATATATGGTGCGATTATAGGTGCACTGATAGGTGTGTTCATATATTGCAGGGTCAAAAAGCTTCCGATAGTCGGTTTCCTGGATATCGGCGCACTCGGCCTGCTGATAGGTCAGGCTATAGGCCGCTGGGGTAATTTTGTGAACGCAGAGGCTTTCGGCTGTGAAACAAGCCTGCCGTGGGGAATGCAGATAGGCCGTGGCGCTTGTGTGCATCCGACGTTCCTCTATGAATCGCTTTGGAATACGATAGGGTTTGTGATACTCCATTTCTATTCAAAGCACCGCCGGTTTGATGGCGAGATATTCTGGCTTTATGTGCTGTGGTATGGAATCGGAAGATGCTTCATTGAGGGGCTCCGAACAGACAGTCTCTATTTTTTCAACACAGGAATAAGGACTTCGCAGGCACTGGCAGGAATAACGGCTGTCGTTGCGGTAATCGTCCTCATATACAATTATAATAAAAACAATAAAAGAAAGACGGAGGTTATAGAAAATGAGTGCAGTGATAATTGATGGAAAGGCAACTTCTCAGAAATTGCGCGGTGAGGTATATGAAAAGGTTAAAAGGCTCGGAGAGCTTGGAATAAAGGCAGGCCTCGCTGTTGTTATAGTGGGGGACGATCCGGCAAGCCGTACATATGTAAACAATAAAAAGGAGGCTTGTGCTGAATGTGGAATATACAGCGAAGAATATGCACTTCCTGCAGAAACGACAGAAGAAGAGCTACTTGCCCTTATAGATAAGCTCAATGCAAAAGATGATATAAACGGAATCCTTGTTCAGCTTCCTGTTCCGGATCATATTTCTGAGGATAAAATAATAAACGCAATAAGACCGGATAAGGATGTGGACGCATTCCATCCGCAGAATGTCGGAAAGATTATGACAGGAGATTTTGATTTCCTTCCGTGCACGCCTGCAGGTGTTATGGCGCTCTTTGAGGAATACGGAATTGATGTGTGCGGAAAGCGCGCGGCGGTTATCGGAAGATCAAACATTGTAGGAAAGCCGCAGTCTATGCTTCTTCTCCATAAAAACGCAACCGTCACAATCTGCCATTCGAGAACAAAGGATATTGCAAAAATTCTCCGTGAGTCGGATATCATAGTTGCAGCTGTCGGCAAAGCAGGCTTTGTAACAGGTGATATGGTGTCCGAAGGTGCGGTTGTTATGGATGTCGGCATAAACAGAAATGCAGAAGGAAAGCTCTGCGGAGACGTGGATTTTGCTTCCGTTTCGGAAAAGGCTTCGTTTATAACTCCTGTCCCCGGCGGTGTCGGTCCGATGACCATCACGATGCTGATGAAAAACACGCTGAAAGCTGCCTGCATTCAGAATGGTGTGAATGTCTGATTGATCCGTTATACAAAATGAAGAACCGTCTCACTTTTTTAGTGAGACAGTTCTTTTTGCCTTGCCGGGATGTCATATCTGATTATACCAATCACAACCGAAAGCACAACGACGATGTGAGTCATCAGGTTTGCTTGAGCAATGGGGTGAACCATAAGATCATATGCGACCCATAGTGCGGAATTTGCCAGGAAAAAGAGCCTTGTGGCTAAAGCTTTTTTCACACTTATGCCGATGACAAACAAAAGTGAACAGCTGACAGGTATCAAATCAACAGGGAAATTGAATATCATTGAAGCGAAAATATGGGCAGCACTGTTGAGAATATTCATAAGAAGAAAGAAACAGGGGAGAAGCTTTGGTGGGAGTTTCTCTCTTTTGGTATAAATGTAATTGATCAGACACTGGATTGCTCCCATATCTTTGCAGGTCCGAAGTTATCCAGAATATCGTGCCATAATGGGAGCTTTTCGGCATAAACGTCAAGCTCACTGCACATTTCAATCAAGCATTTTAACAGCGCGCGGACAAAACCTAAAGTCATAGCGGAATTGACATCATCATGTCCCCAGGGCAGATAGTCCGGACCTCTCCACCACTGCACCTCGTGATGAGAGTCGTTGAGAGTATAATACTTGCCGTCCTCTTTTTTTACAAGGTAATCCTCCCAGAACTGGGCAACCTCCAAAATCTTTGATAAATTCATCAAATAATTTCCTTATTTTTGGCTTGACAAAACGCCTTTTACCAAGTATAATATGTTTTGTGACATTTAAAATGTTACAGTTATGGAGTTTGCTATGCGTATTAACATTAAACCACTTCGCGACGGTTCGCTCACAAGAAAAGAATTTGAGTTCACAACATTGATTTCGGACACTGAACCCTCCGTTATTGAGCCTGTGACGATCTCGGGTGAGATTGTAAACCGTGCAGATGTTCTTCTTCTTTCGATGACGATAGAAGGCGTCCGCAACCTCGCTTGCGACAGATGCGCGAAAGAGTTTTCGCGTTTGGTATCCGTCCCGTTTGAGGCTTGTGTGGTAGATCATCTTGATAACGAAGACGAGGAAGACGATTTTATCGTCTGCGATGGCGATGAGCTCGATATCGAAGAGCTTGCCGTTTCGATGTTCATACTTGGCTTTGACAGCAAGAATCTTTGCAGTGAGGATTGCAAGGGGCTCTGTCAGAAGTGCGGCGCAAACCTTAATGAGCAAGCATGCAGCTGCAAGGAAGAGTCGATTGACCCAAGGCTCGAAATCTTAGCACAGCTGCTTGATGAATAGGTAAAAAATTTACGTTTTATATATTGAAGGAGGTGTCACTCATGGCAGTACCAAAGAGAAAACATTCTAAATCGAGGAGAGACATGAACCGCAACGCGCATTGGAAGCTTTCCCTTCCGGGAATCGGTGCATGCCCGAAGTGCGGTGCAATGAAGCTTTCGCACAGAGCTTGCCGCAATTGCGGAACATATAACGGCCGCGAAGTTATCGCTGCTGACTCGGCAAACTAATCTGTCTGAGTTCTCAATTCGGTAAAGGGTAGAGGTGGATGGTTCATCCTCCTCTATTTTTATTATCAAAGAAAAGTTTCTTTTATCTGGAAGTGTTTTTATGAGTGCGTATATAAAAGAAGTAGAGAATGGAAGCCCGGCACAACGCGCAGGTATATGTGCGGGGGATGTGCTTATAGGCATAAACGGGCATCGCGTTCGCGACGTTCTCGATTATAAATTTTATTCATACGACAGCCGTCTTGAAGTCGAGCTTGAGCGCAAAAAAATCAAGATAAGAAAAGACGAGGGCGAAGACCTCGGTCTTGTCTTTGAAACCTATCTGATGGATAAAACAAAACGATGTGCGAACAACTGTGTGTTCTGCTTTGTCGATCAGATGCCGAAAGGAATGCGCGAAACGCTTTACTTCAAGGACGACGATTCACGTATGTCATTTCTGCTCGGCAACTATATATCACTCACAAACCTTTCGGAAGACGATATCGACCGTATTATAAGAATGCATATAAGCCCGATAAATGTTTCTGTTCATGCAACAGATCCCGAAATAAGAAAAAAACTGGTGCGCAATCCGCGAGCCGGTGAGTGTATGGGCATTATGCGTCGCTTCTGCGAGGCGGGAATAACTCTTAATTGTCAGATAGTCGTGTGTCCCGGGTTGAATGACGGTGAGGTTCTCAAAGCATCGGTTTCAGATCTTTTGTCACTCGGTGAATATATTGAGAGCGTTGCAGTTGTTCCGGTCGGGATAACAAAACACAGAGATGGTCTCTATCCTCTTTTACCTGTAACAAAGGAGATTGCGGCAGAAACCATAAGAATTGTTGATGAGTTTGGCGAAAAGACTAAAAAAGAGCGTTGGGACAGAGTTGTATACGCGGCGGATGAGTTCTATATAAAAGCAGGTATGCCTCTTCCCGGAAACAGTTATTATGACGGCTATCCTCAGCTTGGCAACGGTGTCGGGCTTATGACGCTTCTTCACGAAGAGTTTTCAGACGCGCTCGATTACACTGAAATTCCGGGGAGCATAGAACCGTTTGCTGTGGCGACGGGTGTTTCAGCCGCTCCGTTTATAAGAAAATTGATTGACGAATTGCAAGAAAAATGCAATAATATAATCAGCGCAGAGGTCTATGCAATAAAAAATGAGTTTTTCGGTGAAACTGTAGATGTTGCAGGGCTTGTAACCGGTCGGGATCTCATAAATACGCTTCGAGGAAAAACGCTCGCAAAGCGTCTGCTTATCCCTGAGGTTATGCTGCGCCACGGCGAAAATGTATTTTTGGATGATATAAGTGTTGCAGACGTGGAGCGTGAGCTCAATGTCAAGGTCGTTCCTGTTGAAAACGACGGAGACAAGCTGCTTTCTGCAATGCTTGCAATATAGATTGGAGGTTGGTAAAATGCCAAAACCGGTTGTTGCAATAGTGGGTAGACCGAATGTAGGTAAATCCATGCTTTTTAACAAGCTTATAGGAAAACGTATGTCAATTGTGGAAGATACCCCCGGTGTAACAAGAGACAGGCTGTATGCAGATTGTGAATGGTGCGGAAGAAGCTTCACGCTGGTCGATACGGGCGGCATTGAGCCGCAGACAGACAGCGAGATTCTTCGCTTTATGCGTGATCAGGCAGAAATCGCTATTCAGAACGCAGATGTCATCGTGTTTATGACAGATCTGCAGACGGGACTTACAGCATCAGATCATGATGTAGCCAATATGCTTTTGAAATCTCACAAACCGATTATACTTGCTGTCAACAAGGCTGACTCTGTTGGGGCTCCTCCTGCTGAGTTCTATGAGTTCTACAATCTCGGCCTCGGTGACCCGATTCCGATATCAGCGGTCCACGGCCACGGCACAGGTGATCTTCTTGAGCGCTGTGTGGAATATTTCCCTGAGGACGATGCTCCTGAGATTCAGGACGACAGCATAAAGGTTGCCCTCATAGGTAAGCCAAATGTCGGCAAATCCTCGCTCACAAACCAGATTCTCGGCGAAGAGCGTGTTATAGTAAGCGATATGGCAGGAACAACACGCGACGCTGTAGACTCTGCTTTCGAAAATGAATATGGAAAATATGTCTTTATAGACACAGCCGGAATACGTAAGAAATCCAAGGTGAATGACGATATTGAAAAGTTTTCGGTGCTTCGTGCATCGCTTGCCGTTGAGCGCAGTGATGTGTGTCTTATTATGATCGATGCGCAGGAAGGTGTGACAGAGCAGTATACAAAGGTTGCAGGAATTGCCCATGATGCAGGTAAGGCGTGTATCATTGTTGTAAATAAATGGGATCTCGTCGAGAAGGACGATAAGACCTTAAAAAAGCAGGAAGAGCAGATACGCAAGGATTTGTCTTATATGACCTATGCTCCGATACTGTTTATTTCTGCAAAAACGGGGCAGCGTGTCGGAAAGCTTTTTGAGCTCATAAACAGCGTATATTCGGAAAGCTGCAAGCGAATAACAACAGGTATGCTCAACAATGTTCTTGCGGATGCAGTCGCAAGGGTGCAACCGCCGACAGACAGAGGCAAGAGACTGAAGGTGTATTATATAACCCAGACAGGCGTATGTCCTCCGAATTTCGTTATTTTCTGTAATGATGCAAAGCTTTTCCATTTCTCATACAGGCGCTATCTGGAAAACAAGCTCCGCGAAGTTTTCGGGTTTGAAGGAACTCCTCTAAGGGTGGTTATAAGGCAAAAGGGAGAAAACGGTTGATATGAATATTATTCTCAGATATATTATAGCAGTTGTTGTGGCATATCTCTTCGGTAGCCTCAATTCTGCAATCATATTCTCGAAAATTTTTATGAAGAAGGATATAAGGCAGTTTGGAAGCGGAAACGCAGGCACAACAAATGCGCTGCGTGTTATGGGTGCTTCAAAGGCTGTTTTTGTAATCCTTGGCGATATTCTGAAAAATGTTATTCCGATGCTCCTTGTGAAGCCTATTATGGGTGAAGTCGATATAGTATTTGCGCAGGTGCTTGTCGCAATAGCTTGTGTAATCGGCCATGCCTATCCGGTGTATTTCGGCTTTAAAGGCGGCAAGGGTGTGCTTTCGACAGCTACTGTCGCGTGGTGCATTGATTGGCGAATTTCTCTGATAGCGATTCTTGTGTTCATTCTTGTTGTTGCTATAACAAAATATGTTTCCCTCGGATCAATACTTTCTGTCTGCACAGCGCCGATTCAGTTCGGGCTGTTCTATTGGGGAAAACCGTATTTTGTCGAATTGCTCTGCTTTGGGCTTTTTGTCGCAATATTTGTTACAGTGCTCCATAGAGCGAATATCAAGAGGCTTGTAGAAGGAACAGAAAATAAGCTTAGTTTCAAGAAGAAGTAGTTTTCGGAGGTAACGATGAAGATATCCATAATAGGAAGCGGCGGTTGGGGAACCGCTTTGGCTGTTTTGCTCACAAAAAACGGACATAGCGTAACGCTGTGGTCGTTTGAAGAGAAAGAATATGAACATCTTAAAAATGAGAGGGAAAACCGCGCATTCCTTCCCGGAGTTCTTTTCCCGGATGAGCTTGTATGCACAAATGATATCAGTGTTGCGAAGGATGCTGAAATAGTCGTTATGGCTGTTCCGTCGTTTGCTGTACGCGCGACGGCGAAAAAACTTTCGCAATATATTTCGGATGAGCATATAGTTGTAAACGTCGCAAAAGGAATCGAAAAGGATACATCCAAACGTTTGTCGGAAATCATCGAAGAGGAAATCCCGGTGGGCTGTGATATAGTAGTCTTGTCGGGGCCATCACATGCAGAGGAAGTCGGAAGAGGTGTTCCAACGGCGATTATTGCAACGTCACGTTCTAAGAGTGCGGCGGAAACTGTGCAGAACGTTTTTATGAACGAAAGCTTCCGCGTTTATATAACTGATGACGTAGTGGGAGTTGAGCTCGGCGCAGCGCTGAAAAACGTTATGGCGCTTGCAGCAGGGGTGTGCGATGGGCTCGGGCTTGGCGATAATTCAAAAGCAGCGCTTATGACACGTGGCCTTGCAGAAACAGTGCGTCTCGGTGTCGCGCTTGGCGGAAAAGAAGAAACCTTTGCAGGACTTGCAGGTCTTGGTGACCTTATAGTAACGTGCATGTCGATGCATTCAAGAAACCGCCGCGCCGGAATCCTTATAGGTGAAGGGGTGCCGACGGATAAGGCGCTTGAAAAAATCGGCGCTGTTGTTGAAGGTTATTATGCAACACAATCCGCAATGCAGCTTGCACAGCGCAAGGGGATTGAGATGCCTATAACAGCTGAGATGCACAAGGTTCTTTTTGAAGGGGCAGATCCGAAAAATGCCCTCTATAATCTTATGACGCGAGATAAAAAAAGCGAAAGCGGAACAGCGTGGAAATAAAATTGAAGATAAAAATGCTCTGACGTTCAGCCAGAGCATTTTTGCTATTTTTGGAAATACTTCAATAAATTATTTGTATAGTGTTCAAAGCCTTTTTCGCTTGGGTGTAAAATCAAATCGCCGAAAATGCTTTCACTGTGTGGAATCAGGTCAAATCCGGAAATTACCGTTATGTTTTCGCGGTTTCCGAAGATTTCCTTTATTGTGTTCTCAACGTTGAAAAACTCACCACACTTTTTCACTTCACGCCAATCCGGTCTCCACAATGGAGTTATAACGAAGATGGGAATACCGGAATAGTTTTTTTCAATGCCATTCAGGAATCCCTTCACGTTTTTTTGTAAAGTTTCCAAATCTACTGCATTCCAATCATTTGTTCCATAGGCGACAACGATATAATCGGGCTTGATTTTATTCGATACATCAACAAGATTCGGGTTGAATGTCGTACCTCCGACTGCTTTGTTGATTGCGTCTGCGTTGAGTAGTTCGGCTAGCTGTGAAGCGTAGGATTTTGAGGGGTGAAGCGAATCAAAGCCTTGAGTAATTGAGTCGCCGTAGAATAATATTGTCTTATCGTTTTTTACAGGAGAAATATAAGTTGCGTCAACAATTTCGATTTCTTCAATAAATGCTGTCACAGAATGGGGAAGATGTATTTTTACATATTTATCCCCGTCTTTCAAATCGAAATCTTTTTGAAACGTCCCTAAAGGGTAATCCACATTGGCATAATCCCCGATGCAATCTGAATCTATGAAATTCTGAATAGTACCTGCAGGTATATTATCGACAAAAACATCAAAAGAAAAATAACTTCTTATGTCGATGGACTTCTGTGCCTGCACTTTTAACTTCAGTATATTGCCATCTGTCTTGAAGTTCATCTGTATTCCGGCAGGGGAAGAGACATAAGGATGATCTATTATCTTCGCTTCGATGTCGTTGAATCTGGAAAAGACATATTTTCCGTCATAAAAATCTATTTTTGCAGCGCCTGTTGTGACAGACTTTATCTGCTCTAAATTTAATTTCATAATAATTCTCCATTCCGGTCGATATCATTTGTCCGATAAAAATAATATTACTTTTCCTGTTTGAAGTCAACAGTTTTTAGAACACAATACGGAGGATTAAATAAAAAGGACTTGCAGATTTTCTGCAAGTCCTTAATGTTTTTGTTGTCCGATAGCAGGGGATTAATACATTCCCATACCGCCGTCGCCCATGCCACCGGGCATTGCCGGAGCAGCTGCAGGCTCCTTCTTTTCTGCAACGATGCTCTCTGTTGTGAGAACCATAGATGCGATAGAAGCTGCATTTTCAAGAGCGCTGCGTGTGACCTTGGCCGGGTCAACAATACCTGCCTTGATCATATCGCAATACTTGTTTGCAAGAGCGTCGAAGCCATAGCCTGTTCTGCGGCTGTTCTTGATCTTGTCAAGAACGATAGAACCGTCGATGCCTGCGTTTGCAGCAATCTGACGTACAGGCTCTTCAAGTGCCTTTGCGATGATGCGTACACCTGTGCGCTCGTCGCCTTCAGTCTTGGAGATAAGCTTTTCAACAGCAGCAATAGCGTTTACATATACAGTGCCGCCGCCTGCAACGATACCTTCCTCAACAGCTGCGCGTGTAGCGTTGAGAGCGTCTTCAATGCGGAGCTTCTTTTCCTTAATTTCAACTTCGGTTGCAGCACCGACCTTGATAACTGCAACACCGCCGGAGAGCTTTGCGAGACGCTCCTGGAGCTTCTCCTTGTCGTAATCGGACTTTGTCTCTTCGATCTGAGCCTTGATCTGAGCAACACGGGACTTAACTGCACCCTCTTCGCCTTCACC
>JAFSIZ010000129.1 GCA_017439555.1 Oscillospiraceae bacterium
GGGTCGTTTTTTTCTCCGTAAGTGTTGTTATAAAGATATCCACCTTCTACTCCGTAGCCGTAATATGCGTTCCACGCGTCGCTTCCTCTCTCGCTCTGAGGTGCAGAGCATTCGCAGTTTTCACCGTTCTTGCAGACGAACTTCTCGTGGTGTCGTTGCAAAGCAAGTGCAAAGCGATAGTTTCCGTGTTCATCAATTCCGAGTTCATATAACTTAGCAAAATCGTTCGAAGGGAACAGGCGTTTACACTCCGGACACTGTATCTTCCACGGGCGTGCAAAAACATCCATATCCCACGGACGTGCGCCGTAGGCGGTATACAAGTCTTTATCGCAATAGACGCAGGTATATTGACCATTGTCATTAAAACGATATGCTACCGTTGACGCGCGCGGAAGCTCTTGCGTGGTTATCATATTATAGAGCTTGTCTACTCCCTGTAAAAGAAGCTTATCTGCCTCTTCCACATAAGCATCCCGCTCATCCTGTGCCCACTCATATCTTGCAATATTATTTTTCAGGTTCTTAACCTTTTCATCGGTATAGTAGCTTCGGCGTGTTTTCCCCGATCCTACAACTATCGTACAATTCTCCGTAATGCTGTAGTCTCCCCAAACAACGTTTATGCTTACTGTTCCTGTTCCCGGAGCGATTGCTGTTACCTTTCCGCCGTCCGATACACTGAGCACTTCAGGTGCAGAATTCGCGTAGGTTACTGCATAATTGTCAATATACTCCGAGTTTGCGTTTTCCCATGTAATTATGTCCTTTCCGAGCTGCACGGTATCCCCGACAGAAATTGCTTTTTCAAAAGAAGCGCTTACCCCGGTAATCGGATTTTCTCCACTGAGGATGATATCATTTATAAACAGAAGGCTCTTTCCGCCGGTGTTTTCTATGACGAGGAGATGCTCTCCCGCCTTATCGGCATATCCCTCACCGAGATATGTACTTTTTGCCGCTCCCTCTACATTCCAAGCAGTTATGTTTTCATCATAACAAGAGAAATCCCCAAGCTTATATGCTTCGTTCATATATTCTTCTACGGTTTCGCTCTCGTCCGGAATTGGGATAAGATATGCAGTGCCATTGCCGAGCGCGTTATATGCAATGTGATTGAGCATAGCGCGGTAATGCCCGGTTTTCGGGATATTCAACTTCAATGCAAGCCACTGCCCCGCACCTATTCCTGTTCTGAAGAAGTTTCCGCTTGACTGATGGAAGGTCATCTCAGCTTTCTTAACATCTTCATCATAGCCGTAAAAGCTCCAACCGTCGGTATAATCTGCTGTGATACCGTCGCCGGGGTCAATGCCTGCAATGTCGTTTCTTCCGCGGCTTACACTTGTGTAATGATCTGGATATTTAGCATAAGAAGGGTTCTCCCATATTTCGCCGGAGTCATTTGCGAAGCGGGTGTCAAGCGCGTGGGTTATGCGCTCGCCGGAGTCATTTGTGTTAACCACGCGAACATAGCCTTCTGCCACTTTTTCCTTACCGCTCACAACTACGGTAGCTGAGATTTTCGTTCTGCCAAAGGATGATCCCACTGCAGTTATTTCAGCGCCGTCAACCGTTGCAATGCTTTCGTCCGAGGTTGAGATTTCTTTTATCTCAAATGCGTCTACCGTTTCTCCGTCGGGCGCAACAAGCGAAAGCGACGTTTTTTCATCGGCTGACAGAATAACCTTTTCCGGAACAAGCTTGTACTTTCTCAGCGCCGCTTTTTCAACAAGCTTGAAAGCAAGACTTAGCGGGTAAATTCTGCCGATGTTCCAATCGTTTGTAACATCAGCAGAGTCTATCTTAAACACGACAACATATTCACCGCTTGCAAGCTCGATATCGGCAGATGACCCCCTCGTTGTCAGGGGAATGCTTCCGGTCTTATAATTGCTTGTCATTCTTGTTGGCTCGGAATATGCAAGCTCGCTTTTTGCTTCAAGCAATGCCGAAATCGCCGTAAAAGCCGTATCTCCCGGGAAAATATGCACACTACCCTTACCAGGATAGTTTGTACCATTTCCGTTTGTTCCGCTATAGTTATATGCAACATTATACTTTCCGGCATCGGCAATGTTTATTTTAATTGCAACCCATGTGCCGACAGCACCGGAAACCTTCAGATAGTATCCACATCTGCTGTCATACCCGGTTATTGTTTCCACATTGTTGGATGCTCCGAAATATTCCCACATATTATTTGTGGATGTATAATCAAAAGCATCAATGGTTTTTCCTTTATCCGTTTCTCCATTCGGCACAAGGCTATATGTGATTATTTCACCCTCTTCCGCAGCGAATGACATTGCCGGAAGAAGAGATATCGCCATTGCAAGTGCCAAGATAAAAGATACTATTCTTTTCATACACTTCTCCTTTCGTTCTCTTTTTATAGCCGTTTGTAAAAGTCTGAAAAGCCAGATTCCAAGCGGCTTTTTGAGTTAAATATATGATGATTTTTCTCCGTTTTTATGGTATAATTAAGTTGTAAAAAAGAAATAAACCAAACAAAAAACGGAGAAAAAATCA
>JAFSIZ010000130.1 GCA_017439555.1 Oscillospiraceae bacterium
AAGCTCAAGAATCTCGATATGTGGGGGAATACTACCGCATTTACCAATGAGGTGACTGAAACTTTTGGTAATATGGAGCTTGAGCTTGAGAGCGGCGAATATTACCTTCTTTTCCGTTCGGTAGGCGAGAATGATAATTATGCCGCATATGAGGAAAGCGGTAATAAATATCTCGAAGTTTGGCTTAAGTCCTTTAAGCTTCTGCCGAAGGAAGAGACTTCTGTTAAGGGATATAATTATAACTTCAGCCGTGAAGCATTTGGCAGTGAATCAAATGTTGAGAGAGCTGCCCTCGCCGATGCGACAACGTATGAATCACTTGATGAGAGTCTTACGGCTAAGTGGAAAGCGGCAGCAGCTACGACCTATCTTTATAACGTAGTTTCCACAGATAAAGGACTTCGTTGGAATGCATCTTCTTTCCGCACAAGTAGTGGGGAGGTTGGTTTCGGTGTGAAAATAGATGTACCTGAGGGCGGAGTATACATCCCGTCCCTTACATACCTTGCAGGAACATGGGCACCGATAGTTGATGTATATCTTGTAAAAACCGATACGTGGGCGAGTAACGTCTCGCCCGACAGGGTTAAGTTTGAAGGCGACGACAACCAGACATATTATTACATAGATAGGCTTGACGAAAAGTACAAGCTCAAGAATCTCGATATGTGGGGGAATACTACCGCATTTACCAATGAGGTGACTGAAACTTTTGGTAATATGGAGCTTGAGCTTGAGAGCGGCGAATATTACCTTCTTTTCCGTTCAGTAGGCGAGAATGATAATTTTGCCGCATATGAGGAAAGTGGTAATAAATATCTCGAAGTTTGGCTTAAGTCCTTTAAGCTTCTGCCGAAGGAAGCGATTCCTGTTGATGAGATGACAGGTTTCAGCCTTTCCTCCGAAGCTACAACTCTTATGGCAGGGGAGAACACAAAGCTTATTTCCAATGAGGTCTGGTCTCTCAGTGGAAATAAGCCCGTGACGGAAGGCGTTACCTATAAAAGCTCAGATGACAGAATTGCAACGGTTTCTTCCGATGGTGTTGTCACCGCGGTTGCAAAGGGTGAAGTTACCATAACAGCAACTCTTGACGCAACGGATTTTTCAGATACAGTAACTATTACTGTGAAGGAATATGAGAGAGCAACAAAGGTATATACTTATAACTTCAATCGTGATGTATTTGGAAGCACCGGACATGTACAAAGAGACGCGCTTGCAGAAATGACTTTTGATACAGTTGATGCAGCTTTGTCATCACCCTGGAAAACAGCAGCAACAGCATATGTTTACAACACATTTGCTGACCCCACGGGACTTATATGGAACGCATACCAATACCGTGCAGACAGCGGCGCGGCAGCATATGGCTTAGAACTTAAGGTTCCGGAAAGCGGAACGTATATTCCGAAGCTTGCCTATCATGTAAAGGAAACTTCGCCAATAACGGACGTATATCTTATCAAAAATGACGGAACATTACCTGAGTTTGTATACGGCGCATCAGGAAACGGAAGCGGAGTCCTGACCACATACCTTTCTTCTCTCAACGGAAAGAATATGCTCGCAAAGATTGATATGTATTCAGAAAAGGCTGAAACAAAAACCGCCGTTTTTGATGAGGTTTATCTTGATTCGGACTACACATACTATCTCATGTTCCACCCGACAGGAAAAAATGAAAACTTCAAACCGCTTGTTTCAGGAGATAGAGAGTTTTTCGAGGTAAAGCCCATATCTTTTGAAATCAAGCCGCTTGCAGGCGATTTCGATAAAGCGAGCATCTCTGTTCACGGACTTCTTGATGAGAATGATCCGATGCCGAACATGACAGAGAAGCAGATTGAATACAAGCTGTATGATGATGTCGGCATTGAGCTTGATGAAGTTGATGCAACAAAGCTTTCCGCAACATATTCATCGTCGGATGAAAATGTTGCAACAGTTTCGGATAGCGGATTAGTAACAGCTCACAGCAACGGTGAGACAAAGATTACTGCAAATATTACATATAAAGGTGTTACGAGAAGTGCAGAATACAACCTCATCGTTGCATCTGCCGGAAGAAATATGATGGCGCATTTAAACCCTGATTTTACCGGGGATGAATGGGTCTGGGAACACGCACGCAACGATGAGCCTCCCGCAGAACCCATATTATTCCGTGCAGGAATTGAAACGGCACCGAAAGCAGGGGATGAGAATAACCGCGCTCTTGCGTTTAACTTCAACCCCGATGTCCCGATGCCGTCAGACATCATCGCGACAATACTTCTCAAGAGAAACGGAGAGAGAGTGGTTGTTGAGCCGGGTAAGTTTTATCAGCTTACTCTCAAAGTAAAGACAAATATCAAAAAGCCTGAAGACGGAGAATATCCCATAATCAGGTATAATGTCTATGCATACAATAGTCCAACCGGAACATCAAGCGCATACCTTGCGCATACTTCGGGATGGACAACGGATATAAATAACTTTGAAAACTGGAATGAAACCTTCAGTGAATGGCAGGAGGTAGCTGTTCCCATATACGTTGATACAAACGTGGAGGCTGAAACACTCTATCTCTCTCCGAGACTGAATATCAGAGCACCATCGTCAAGTGCCGGTAAAGCGGGCTATAGCGGAACGATTTGGATGGATGACTTTGAGCTTCGCGAAGTAGGCTTTGCAGGTGTTGAGATGGAGATTCTTGATGGCTCAGACGTTGGTTCGGAGAGCGAATTCACCGTTTTCACAAAGCCTTATACAACACTTGGTCATTACATTTCCGTTACCAAGGGAGTCCTTGCCGATGGGCTTGTGCTCACATCTTCGGATGCAAATGTCGTATCGGGGTTTAAGGACAGCACAACATATCAAATAAATCATATCCCTATCGGATCAACTGGTGCAGAATGTGGTGGAAAGAACGGAACAGCCACAATTTTCGGTGAACTTACGCTTGAAGGAATAACAAGAAAGGGCGAAGTTTCCGTCACAACCTCCGGGCATGAAATGAAGCTTCTGTATGCCGGGGTAAAAACTGAGCCTGAAAGCATTGCGGTTGGCGGCAGTGCGCGCATTATTCCGACGGGATATATGTCCGACGGCTCTGTTGCTGATATGACGGGCGGTAAAATAGTATATGACTCGCTCACCCCGGATATTGTTTCCGTTGATGATGCGGGAAATATAACCACGCTCCGTGCGGGAAAAGGCAAAGTGTATGCAGCGTTTATGCTGGATGGAAACAATGCATATGCAGAAACGGAAATTGAGGTTACAGACTCATCACCAATAGAATCCGCCGTGCTTTCCGCCCCCGGAACGGTAGGACACCTCCGCGATGAGCCGCTTATCCTTACGGGTAAAATGAAGAGCGGATATGATGCGGATTTCACCAATGCCGAAATAAAGTGGCTTATAGGAAGCAACCCTGCAGACGGTGTCACCATTGATGAAGAAAACCGCCTCATTTTCGGTAATGTCAAGGGTGCTATGGCAACGATTTCTGCAGAAATAACAATGGGCGGAGCGACCGTATCGACAAATGAAATTAAAGTTGAGGTTGTCGAGAGCGACCTGCGTGATTTTATCCTTAATTTTGGCGGAGCACACGAGAAAAAAATTGCGAATGTAACAATCGATAAATACGGCTGGCAGGTAGACTGGAATCTTTCTCATAGCTCTGTAAAAGGCGCATATCTCTACAACACATATTTGAGTGCCGAAACTTCCGGCGTCAATTGCGATTTTGCCGTAGATTTCACGGTTCCCTATACAGGTAATTACACACCGGTATTCGCTAAAGGTAAAAAGGACGGATATGGCGCTGAATATGTCAATATATATATCGACGGAAAATACGTTGGTGAAACCTCTTACTGTAGGGAAAATCTCAGAGGAACGAGCGATATATTTAATCTTCGTTCCATGTATCTCGAAAAGGGCACGCATAAGCTTGTCCTCCGACCCTATGCAGAAAAGGAAGAATCAAGAAACTATTATTTGCATCCTTCGTATATCCGCTTTGCAGCAATTTCGTCTCTTCCGGCAATCCGCGAAATAGAAGCGGCAAAGGATAGCTTTATAATTGAAGTAGATGGAACGGAAGAGCTTTCTGTAAAGATTAAGACGGATGACGGTTTTGTTTATAGCGGTCAGAGCGAATTTGGAGGAGCTGCCGATTCGGATATAGCTATTTCCTATGCAAGTGCAGACTCAGCCGTTGCAGCAGTTTCCGAAAATGGCACAATAACCGCATTGGGACTTGGTGAAACAAACATCACCGTTACTGTGAAAGTCAACGGTGATGTTAAGAAAAAAGAAATACCCGTCAAAGTTGTCGAAAAAGGCGCGTCAACAGAAAATAAGACTCTTTATAAAGTCGAGATAGATGCACCGTTCTTTGTTATGAATCCGGAAACGGAAGGTGTACAACTTGAAGTCATCGGCAAAGACAAAAATGGCGAAACAGTTGACATAACCGGTGCGGAAATTAAATGGATGTCAGAAAATGAGTCCGTTGCAGAAGTTTCTGCTGAAGGCTATGTAGTTCCAAAAGGTCTCGGAAGTGCAACGATTCTCGTTGTCGTTACTATGAATGGTTCGGAGAAAAGAGCTGAAGCATATATTTCCGTCAGAGGAGGAAAAACGGGAAGAACTTATTATACCGATGAAATGGTCGCTGCAGCTCAGGAGAATATACAAAAATACAACTGGGCAAAGTCAGAGGCCGAGGCTGTTATTGAATCGGCAGACAAGTATCTCGGGCTTGAAGACACGCTTTGGGAAATGGTACCCGGCGAAGGTATTCCGCGCGGACACACTGTCGGATTCAGAAATGACCCCGACCGCTATATCTGCCGTTACTGCGGAGTGGATCTTCTTAAGGATTACGGTTACTATCCGTTTATTTCAAATCCGCTGCAACGTCCGTGGAAGGTTCAGTGCCCGGACTGCAAGCGCCTTTTCCCGAGTAATGAGTTTGATAAGTTCTACGAGCTCGGACGTGACGAGCACGGAATATTCAGCCGCGAGCTTGCACTCGAGCGCCATCAGGAAATGTTCGGCGGAACCTACGGTACGGGTTATCTTAAAAATGTGCTCTATCCTGAGATCGGAACCGAAAAATGCACAGTAAGGCTTACCGGAAAAGAAACTCCGGAAAAATGGGGCGTTGATGACGGCTTCGGATACGATACCGGACGTGTATATTCAAACGGATGTAAAGAAGTACATACATATATTGCATATTATATGCATTTTGGGTTGTGGCATGTAGCCGGTTCCGAGAATCCCGGGGTACTGAAGACCGCTCTTAAGGATCTTTCAAAGGCATATATGTATACCGGAGATGAAAAGTACGGAAGAGTAGGTGCAATTCTTCTTGATCGCATCGCAGACGTATACCCCGGCTATGACCTCCGTCCGTATCTGCTTGACTATTCAAACTCCGACGGCGGAGCAAAGGAAGGTAAGATTCTCGGTGCTATCTGGGAGACTACATCTGCCAATGCTTTTGCAGAAGGATATGATGCTCTCTTCCCGATGTATGATGATCCTTATGTTGTGTCATTCCTGAATGGAAAAGCTGAAAAGTATAGCAATAAAGAGGTAAATGACAAATCAACACCTGAAAAGATACGAAAAAATATTGAGGATGGAATCCTCCGCGAAATATATCGCGAAGTTCAGCGCTCTTCAATCAACGGAAACTTCGGTTCGCATCAGGCATCACTTGCCCGCGCTGCAATTATTCTGGACAATCACCCGGAAACAGATGAGATGTTCAAATGGCTGTTCCAATACGGTAAAACCGACTACTCAACGTACAACACCGGTGGTGAGATAAACAAACGTCTTGTAAACGATGTCTCGCGCGACGGTCAGGGTAACGAGTCAGGACCCGGTTACAACAGAGGCTGGCTATCTGCGACAACAACGATTGCATCTGTTCTGAGCAGATATAAGGGTGGCGGTTCCGTAAATCTCTATGAGCATCCGAAGTTTGTCGAAATGACAAAATCCTATGCACCCCTGACTCTTGTTCGCCGAGGTCTTGCACCTATCGGAGACTCGGGAATAGCCGGAATGTTATCGCTTCTGCCTGATGAGGATGATGTTATAATAAAAGCGTTCGTAGAGACGGGCGATGTTGAAATAGCTCAGCATCTATACTTCGTCAAAGACGGAAATCTGAAAGATCTTCATTATGACATCTTTACCAAAAATCCCGAAAGCCTAAGCGACGATATTGAAGCTATTATAGAAGAGCATGGTGAGTATAATTACGACAAGAGCTCTCTTCTCACGGGCTACGGCTTCGGTGCGTTGCGCGCCGGAACGCTTCATAAGTCAGATACTTCTGTCGGAATAAGAGACACTCAGCGCGACTTCTGGATGTATTTCGGAGGCGCCGAATCTCATACTCACGCGGATAAGCTCAATCTCGGCATTGAGGCATACGGAGTTCCGCTTACAACAGATCTCGGATATCCGGAAACCGCAGGCAAAGACCCCAACAGAGGTCAGTGGCAGAGTGCAACGATCTCTCATAACACTGTTGTTGTAAATGAGAAATCTCAAGATACAGCAAAATACAGTGCTATACCGCTTCACTTTGACGAAAAGGATACCCGTGTCAAGGTTATGGATCTTGATGCATCTGTTGTATATGCAACAACTGATGAATATCGCCGTACAATAGTTATGGTTGACTATGATGACGAAATATCATATGGTATCGACTTCTTCAAGATTCTTGGCGGAAACGACCATCTTTATTCTTTCCATGCGCTCACTAACGAAGATCCGGAAGTTTCAGACAACATAACTTTAAGAGCGCAGGCAACGGGAAGCTATGCCGGAGCTTCGGTTATGTATGGCGCAGACCCGTGGTCATTAACGGGAAATACCGATGTTCATCTCAAATATCCGGTAGGCTATACATGGCTTGATGATGTTAAGCGTGCCGATGTTCCCGGTACGGGTGAGTTTTATGTTGACTGGAAAATCAAGGACTTCCGGAAGCAATCAAGAAATGCAAAGCAGAATATACATCTGCGAATGACTATGGTGAATGATTGGGCTGCCGATGAAGTAACTCTTGCAAACGGAAGACCCCCGAGAACACAACAGAATACTTCTGTGGGGATGGAGCATCTTGAGTATATGCTCGATCGCCGAAAGGGACGCGACCTCAACACTCTCTTTACAACAGTTGTTGAGCCGTATGACGGAGACCGTTATATCAAATCGATTGAAAACGTCTCTATTACAGATATCTCCGGCACTCCGGGCAAAAACGACGTTGCAAAGGCAGTTCGCGTAGAGCTTATCGACGGCAGAATTGACTATATCGTCTACGCTCAGAACAATGAAGTTACATACAGAATTACCGATAGCAAAAATGACTACAGCTTTGATTTCAAAGGTTTTGTCGGTGTATGGACAGTCAGGGAAAACGCGGACGGAAACGGTTTTGCCAACATCTACAGCTATGTAAACGACGGTGAGATGATAGGCGATGATGAATTCAAGTATGACAACTTCAATGCTGCCATCAAAGGCACCATTACAGACTTCCAGGATGAGCTTTCATTTGATAACTGGATAGAGGCAGAGCTTGATGTTGCGCTCACTCAAGAGGAAGCGGATGAGCTTTCCGGACGCATTATAAATGTTGAGCGTGAAACACCGGGTAACTCAACATATGTAATTGAAAGTGTTGATATGCTTGATTCTACGCACGCAAGAATAAACCTTGGAAATGTGACGCTTATAAGCGGATTTGTCGATGTAAAGAACGAAGAGCTCGGCTATAAGTATGACGTGGGTATTGGTAAGACGTTTGACATTCCGCTGTCGTATGAAGATAACCCCGCACCGGTGTTTGATGAGGTTGCGGATAACATCACCACCTCTGCCGGAAGCTCGGTATCGGTAACGGTAAGTGCAACAGGCGACGAAGGAACTGCGGTAACGTATCGTGTGCGAACCCTTCCGCGAGGTGCAAGCCTTAATTCCGAAACAGGAATCTTCACATGGAAGCCTGACAGTTCGCAGATAGGTGATAACCTTGTTGCAATTGATGCAGTTGATGAATATGGCAGAATATCCACCAAATATTTCATTGTAACGGTATACGGTTCTACCACGGGAAATAAGAATGAAACAAGCGAAACTCCATCAACGGGGAACACCGACACACCTGCCGGTGGTGGCGGAGGTGCCGCACCGACCGACAAGCCGGAAACAGGCGATGAGAACAGCTCAAAGGGTGAGGAAAACTCAGGCGAAAACGGTGGAACTGAGGGGGATAGCGAAAGCAATCCTGACACGGGCACGGAAAATGGAAACCTCCGTTTCACTGACCTCGGAAGCCACGCCTGGGCAGAGGCTGCGATAAACGAGCTTGCAGATGATGGAATAATAAAGGGCACGACTGCAAGAACGTATTCTCCGCAGAAGAACATCACCCGAGCAGACTTTGCAAGCCTTCTCGTCCGCGCGTTCAAGCTTGAAAGCGACAATACCGAGAACTTCGCAGATGTATCAGCGAGTGATTACTTCGCAGCAGAGCTTGCAATAGCACGCAATACCGGCATCATCAACGGCATCGGTGATAACAAGTACGCCCCGAGAAACCACATCACCCGCCAGGATATGATGGTGATAGTCTACCGCGCACTTACCAAACTTGGTGTAGAGCTTGAAAGTGCAGATGTTTCTTATGCAGACTTTACAAATGTAGCAGACTATGCAAATGGTGCAGTCAAAGCACTCATCACAAGCGGTCTTGTAAACGGAAAGAGTGGCAAAATTGCCCCGACCGACTACACAACAAGGGCAGAGGTCGCAGTCCTCATCAAGCGTATACTGGATTATATGAAGTGATTTAATTAATTCCACAGGGTGATAATTCATCACCCTGTGGAGAGATCGGAAAGAGAGATTATGATAAAAGTAGTTTTAATCGGTTGCGGTTCAATAAGCATGGCGCACATTTCTGCATTTGAAAAAACAAGTGGAGCGAAGATTGTGGCAGTATGCGACATATCGGAAGAAAAAGTGAATGTAGCGATCCAAAAAACAGGAGCACAGGGTTTTTCTGACTATAAGCAGATGATAACGGAAATAAATCCTGATCTTGCCGTAATAACGCTTCCTCATGCGCTTCATTGCGAGGCCGTCTGCTTCTGTGCTGAGCATAGGGCTGATGTTTTTGTTGAAAAGCCTATGGGGATAAGCTCCGCAGATTGCGAAAAAATGATTGAATGCTGTGAAAAGAACAAAGTTATGCTCTGGGTAGGAAATCTGCAGAGGTATATGCCGGCAAATGTAATTGCCAAGCAGCTTGTTGATTCGGGAGAATACGGAAAACTGATAAGCATTACCGAGGTTCGGAACGAAGAGTATTTTACGGAAAGACGTCCGAAATGGTTCTCACAAAAAGCATTATCCGGAGGCGGAATTGCAATGAATCTCGGTGCTCACGCACTCGATAAAATGAAATATTTTGCGAACGGTGCGAGGATTAAGGATATTTGCGGAAGCATTCATCTGCCGGAAGGTTCAGAGTGCGAGGACGGTTTTTCTGCACTCGTAACAATGGACAACGGAGTGGTGGGTACATTAAATATCA
>JAFSIZ010000131.1 GCA_017439555.1 Oscillospiraceae bacterium
CTTCGCAATAAGCAAAACTAAAAGCAAAGAAGGTGAATCGTTGATTACAGATAAAATCAAAAACAGCGATACATATGCTGCTTGCAACCGCTTCTTTCATGAAATTTTCGGGAAAATAAAAACTTTAACCCCTGATGACGCAGGGAAGAGGTTCGTGATAGAAGAAGGCGTTGCGTGGATATCGGTTTCCTCATCGGAAAACGCACCTCCGGGTGACCGGAAGTTTGAAGCACACAAAAAATTTCTAGATATCCATTTTGTCCTCGAAGGTGAAGAGAAGTTTGTATATGCAAACACGGACGAGCTTACGCCGGAAACCGAGTATAACGAGGCAGAGGACTATTTACTGCTAAACGGAGACGGAACAAAGCTTACTCTCCGCACAGGTGATTTTTGTATTGTTTATCCGCAGGACGCGCATATTCCGACGCTTGAAAAATTAAGCGAAGGAAAGTTAGTCCGCGGAGTGGCAAAAATAAAAATATAAATTTTTGGAGGAACGACGAAAATGAAAAAAAGGTTATTATCACTCGCACTCGCAATCTGTATGGTGGCAGCAATGCTCCCGACATTCGCAGTCTCCGCCTCGGCACTTGAGGTAAATGAAACGATTAGCTATTATTTCTGCGCACATACTACTAATAGCGACATTCCATCAAAAGGGGCGATTAACGCTTATGCGACGAACTACAATGAAACGACCGGGAGATATTGGAGATTTAAAAAAGCTTCTGATAATAATGCAGCAAAGTCGGCGGTAATGACAGGACGCATTAACGGAGACACAAGAAATGTAAATAAATATATTGCACTTGAAATCTCAGTTCCGGAGGACGGCACTTATAAAACGGAATATTCATACTATAAAATGTATAACAAAGGCACAATTCAGGGAGGCAAGGGGGATGTATACATTCTTCCCGGGAATACATCACTTCCTTCTGGGACGAATACAACTATCAAAAGTGCAGACGTTGCGACGAAGTATAATGGGAAAATAATTGCAAGCAACGTTGACTATTCGGCGGGGGATGCTTCCACAGAAGGAGAAGTAGAAGTTCCGGTAGTTGAAGAAAATATAGAGCTGAAAAAAGGTGACAATATTCTTCTCTTTGTTGTAACGGACAAGGGCGCGAATGCCAACACCGGCGGAAATTATGACTATTATACATTTCCGACCTCACTCACATTAACGCTTACCGCAAAGGCACCTGCGGAGGATACAGACCTTAAAACAGCATTCACTCCTGATGATACAACCGACGTTGACGCAACTGTATACACAGATAAAGTAGAGGCGCTTCCGTATGTTGATGGTGCAGAAGCCGCAGAAGGCGTAACCGCAACTGCAAAACAGCTTGCTGACGGCACATATCAGATGAGCACGTCAACAACAGATAAAGAGAACACATTCCTTTACTGGGTAAAAGGTCTTGACGGCGGAGCAAAAAGAGTTGTTTCTCGTGAGCAGAGTTTTGTATACACACCGGCAGGCAATGTTGTAAACTACCTCATCGCAGTGTATGAAAAGAACGGTGCAACAACTCCTAAGGCAGAGTTCTATAACGCAAACGGCTTGCTTTACAAAACAGTAGAGGAAGCAAGCGGAACAACTCCCGAGCTTCCCTCAATGGCAGGCTACGGTACAGCAAAACATTGGGTAGCAAAAGACGGAACAACATACGCAGGCAATGCACCGATAACGGTTTCCGAAACGATGATGCTTGTTGCAGAGTATGATGACCCGACAGAAGACATTACGGTTACAACAGATGAAAACTGCACAACCAATAAGCCCGGTAAAAAATATGCTTACGGCGAAAAGGTAATCTGCACACCGACCGAAAACGGAACGGGAACATTCTATGCATGGACAAAGGGCGGAGAGATTGTAAGCACAGATCCTGAAAAGTACGAGTTCTATGCATGGGAAGATTGCACCGTAAACGCGGTGTATAAAGAACACACTCCGATTACATCAGTTGCGCGCAAAATCATAATCGATGTTTTCGGGAACAACGTAATGGCAGAGTTCATTGGCTTTGGTGACGCAGTAGAAAAGGGAATAATTCTCGATAATACCAAAATTACAATGACGAGCAAGAAATCACAATTCACCGTTGAGCTTGGAGAAGCAACAAGCGCAAAGGGGTACGCTGTTGTTAAAAATACCGACGGAACATATACAGAGTATATTGATGGCTCTTACCCCACAACAGAACAGGAATAATTTACATATAGCGGAGAGGGCTCCCTCTCCGCTATAATAAACGAGAGGAGAAAGGAGAGATATATATGAAAAAACGGATAATATCGCTGATTCTGTCGGTGTGTATGGCGGTATCGCTGCTCCCGACGGATGTGTTTTTTGTCTCGGCGGATGAGGCAGGGGGAGCAAGAAGCTATTATTTCTGCACCCATGCTACTACAGAAGGCATTACTAAGCTTAATCAAGCAACCGATTACGATACAGAGCTTGGGAGGTATTGGAAGTATAAAGGGGCTCTTAATAATACTCAGGGCGGGAATTCACAATTAAAAGCAGGTCGTTTTAACGGAGATACAAGAAAAGCAGGTTCATATATTGCACTTGAAATTTTTGTCCCGAAGGACGACACTTACAAAACGGAATACTTCTACTATAAAATGTATTCGTCAGGAAAATCCTACGGAGGCAAAGGTGATGTGTATATTCTTCCCGAGGGAACAGCGCTTACAGACATTGCTGCTGCCAAGGCGGCGGGAACGCTGATTGCAAGCGTGGACTATTCGCCGAAGAATTCTGACAGTGCAGGCGTCTATAAAGAGCCGGTAGTTAAAGAAAATGTAGAGCTGAAAAAAGGCGAAAATATTCTTCTCTTTATTGTAACAGATCACGGTGAAAATAACGACGGCACAGCAAATACTGACTATTGGACAACTCCGACCTCACTCACGTTAACGCCGATGAGCGAAGTTCCGCCCACGAACCCCGCGGGAGCTTCAAGCACCTTTGACCTTAAAAGCAACAAAACGCTTGATGTCGGCGAGGAAAAGCTTATTGCAAGCGGAGAGAGCGTAGAGGATGCGTTTCCTGCAAGCGACACGGACGGCTGGAGCGCATACTGCTACAGCGCAGGGGCAGAGTATTATCAGTCCAACGACACAGTTAACAGAACGATATCCCAGGTCGCAGGTGATGCTCTGAAGCTTGCGATAAACACCGTGGGTGATTGGGTTGCTCTTAAAATCCCCGTTCCGAAGCGCGGAATATATGATGTTTCGCTGTCGTATAAGCAGTTCCAGAATTGTGCTTCTGCCGATGTTTATATGATAGAAGCACCGAAGAAAGAGCTTTCAGAAATTGAGCGGCGTGCATATATTGAGGAAAAGCTTACCACCGCACTTAAATATGCATCAATCGACTGCAACGGAGCAGATAAGTTTATGACCCCCGTGGCGGCACAGTATCCCGCCGAGTTTTCGTTCAGTGCATTTGAGGATAATTCGGAATATCTGCTCGTATTTAAATCCACATCGAGCACCGCACAAAAGAAAAAGCTTCTGCTCGATACGCTCACGCTTGACGGCTCGGGAACAAAGGAAAGCTCGCTTTCCGAGTTTGCCTATAATTTCAACACAAAATCGGGTATTGCGGGAAACTCTAATCCCGTGGAGGCAACATATGCCGATACGCTCTCAATGTGGGAAGGCTTTGCATCAAGCGGAGTTAAAAGCGCACAGGCAAAGACGGCAATGTCCAATATTGCACTTAAAGCCGTCGGCGATTTTGTTGCATTTAAAATAAATCTCCCCGCAAGCGATACTTTCGTCGTAACCGTCGGCTATTATAAGCACGCAAGCTCGGGTGATGACGGTGATGTATATATTCTCCCCGGCACGACGAAGGTAGACGATGTTGCATCATCGCTCACTGAGGATAAGAAGCTTATAAGCTTAAAATATTACATACAGGACGGTGAAGCGGCAGGGAATTATGTTACCGGAAAGATTGAAAAAACGCTTTCGGCAGGTGAGTATATTGTCGTGTTCAATGTATCGGCAAAGGCTGACCGCAACACGGGAAACGCAGTTGCAATGTATCCCGGAAGCATAACCTTCAAGAGAAAATCATCCCTTCCGCCGTATTCGCTTGTTCCGGAAAAGTCTGTGCTCGTTCCGGGAGAAACAACAAGCCTTATGCTACAGGATTATGACGGGAATCCGGTTGATGAATTTGAAATTCTCGGTATATCCTCATCAGATGAAAGCATTGCGACGGTGGAAGAAGCGGCTGTCACGGCAGGCGAGGGCTTCGGCCGCGCAAAGATAACTGCAACCGTTTCTGTTTCCGGCGAAGAGGTTAAAGCAGAAGGATATGTAAGAGTTATAAATAAAAGCGCTTCAAACCTTCGTGTAAGTGCAAGCATCGACTCGCGCAGTGATACGTGGATAAACCCGGGATATAAAAGAGATAATTCCTTATATCCTGCAGAGTCGGATGCAAAGCTTGATATCGGCGGCTTTGATCCGGGTGACGGCATTACAGAAGACTTTACCGACGGCTGGAGCTGGTACGGAGACAGCTCGGGCAGCCATAATCACAACACGTTTTATCAGGTGAATAAATCGTATCTGAGAGTTCGTATGTCTGACGGACAGTGGTTTGCAATAAAGATGAATTTTGAAAATTCAGGTCATTACCGCGCAGTTGTAAATCACCGTGCCACTGCAAACAATGCATATGCGGATATGTATTTTATCCCCGTACCGAAAGAAGGGGAAGAGGTTTCGGATTATCTCACCGATGATTATAAGCTCGGCGAAATAATGAACTATAACCCCGATGTTGCGAAATGGAACGCACCGGGTGCGGAGGTTTCATCATATGTCGGCGATGCGTATGTCGATGCACCGGGGCAGTATCTCGCAGTTATTAAAATGACAGGAAGAAAGGCGACCGGAGGAAATCAGTATTTGTATTTCAATGACCTGATATTTACCGGCGCAAATCCGATAACAGAGGTAAGCGGTGCGGCGGGTATATCCCTTATGCCCGGAGATACAATAACTCTTGATAAGAGCCTTCTTACCCTTGAGGATGAAATAGCGGAGTACAGAGAGAGCGCATCTCTTTCCTTTGAAAGCCTTACGCCCGATATCGTCTCTGTAAACGCAGATGGCGTTGTAACAGGTATTTCTTACGGAGTCGGCAAAATAAAGGTTACGGCAAGTTATGAGGATTATTCCTGCTCCGGTGAATATCTGGTATATGTCGGTAGCGCAAAGGAACGCCGCAGCTTCTATACCGATGAAAAGGTTGAAAACGCAAAGAAGAATATAGAACGCTACGATTGGGCGAAGGATGAAGCTGAAGGGTATATCAAAGAGGCGGATAAGCTTCTCTCGGTTGGCGCCGATACGCTCTATGAACTTATCACAACTCAGGAGCTTTTGCGTGCGTCCACCGTCGGTTATCGCTTCCGCGATACGGGAATGTATCAGTGCCTTTATTGCGATAAAGACCTGTCGGCACAGTACAGCCAGTACCCGTGGATTATGGATCCGTACACACGTCCGTGGAAGCTTCAGTGCCCGGATTGCAAACGTCTTTTCCCGAGTAACGATTTTGAAAAATTCTATAAGCTCGGCCTTGATGAAAACGGAAACTGGCGTTATATGGATGCATTACAGCGCCACCACGAAATGTTCGTTTGCCCGACATATAATGTAACGGGAGAGTGCAGCTGCTCACGTCCTGCGGGAAACATAGAAAGCTGGATTGCGGATTTAGAGGCGCGCACCGCGGCTCTTGCCGAAACGCTTTCTTACCCCGAGCCGACAGCCGGAGAGAGAGGAAGCGAGGAGTGGAACTCATACTACGGCTACGGCGTGAAAGGCGGATATCTGTATAACGATACATACGGAGAAAAGAATGATGCGTTCTTTGCGGTTGATGACGGCTTCGGATATGAACAGGTTTATCAGGTTAAGAACGAGGACGGAAGCCCTGCATATAACGATGACGGAACACCGAAGGTCGAAAGACGGGATAAGCCGTTTATAGGCTACTATAACTCGTGGGGACTCTGGGAAGGAGCTATTCCGGATGCGATAGAGAATCTCGCGATGGCATATCTCTACACCGACGATATAAAATACGGTCGGCTCGGTGCAATAATGATTGACCGTATTGCAGATGTATATCCTGAAATGGATAATACGCTCTATGGCAGTATATTCCAGACCAGTGACGGAAATACAAAAACCGCAACGGGCGGAGTAAGCCGAGGAAGAATTGTGGGAGCTCTGCATGACTGTAATATGGGATTGATAGTCGTTCCCGCATATGATGCGCTCTGGCCTGCATATCAGGATGAGTGGGTAATAGACTATCTTTCCGGAAAATCAGAAGAGCTTAAGCTAAAAAACCCGAAAACAAGTGCTGTTCAGATAAGAACAAACATTGAAAATAATTATCTCCGCGAAATCAATTCAAGTATTCGCGATTACAGAATACACTCGAATTTCGGTCATCCGCAAAGACTTCTTGTAATGGCTGCAGTTATTCTTGACACGCTTCCCGAAACTCAGGATTGGGTTGAGTTTGCATTTAAGTCAGGTGGCAATGTCGGATACTATAATGTAACAGGCGGAAATACTTATGCTCAGCTTATGAATGTTGTTTCCCGTGACGGACACGGAAACGAAGCGGCACCGGCATATAACTCCGGCTGGATAGCACCTTTGCTTCTCATAGGTGAAGCGCTTCAGGGCTATGACAAGGTAGAAGGCTATGATTTATACACCAACCCGAAGATGAAGCGTATGCTTACATCACAGGTTGATTTAATCTGTGCATCCATCTGGAGTCCGAATGTCGGAGACAGCGCGCAGATGGGAAAACGCTATATGGCACCGACTGCCGATGCACTTCGTATTGCATATGACATTATCGAGGATGAGAAAGTCCGCGAGAACATAGTAAAGACGTATTATCTCCAGATGAGAGGTCTGAATGGGCTTCACGGCTCAATATTTGATGAGGACCCGGAGGCAATAACACGTTTTGCAAAGAAGGTTACCGACGAGAGCGTTGAAATCCCGCTTCCGAGCCGGAATCTGACGGGCTACGGAATGGCGATCCTGCGTGACGGAGAGTGGATTGACTCTACAAACTCTCAAAAGAACATAAACACTCAACGCGACTTTTATATGTGGTACGGAATGGCGAAAACTCACGACCACAGTGATAAGCTGGTTCTTGGATTCCATGCCTTCGGGCTTGATATCGGTGCAGATACGGGAACGCCGCGTCTTAAAAGCGCAGGGGATCCGCACCGCAGTGAGTTTGTAGGCCACACTCTGCCTCACAATACTGTTATGGTGGATAATGTCAGGCAGACGGCGCGTACAACCAAAACAAATCCGCTTCATTTTGACAGCTCCTCGAGAGTTCAGCTTATGGAGGTTGAAGCTCCGTGGGTTTACAGCGGGCAGGGCGTTGAAGAGTATCAGAGAACACTCGTTATGGTAGACGTAGATGATGATATTTCATATGGGGTTGACTTCTTCCGCATTTTCGGCGGCAGTGACCACCTCTACTCCTTCCACACACTTTCCAAAGAGGCTGTTCTTTCAGAAAATGTTGTTATAAAAAAACAGACGGACGAAAACGGAAAATACATCGGCTCATATCAGGGTGTGGATAAAGCGTGGGGTGCAAGCTATATAGATTCAGGCGATGAGGAAGGAGAAGACGGTCTTTCAACGGAAAGCTGGTTCGGCGAGGTTGATCGTGCCGAAAATGCAAGCGAGATTGAAAGCTTCAGCATTGACTGGAAAATTCTTGATAACTACAAGGTTTTAAGTCCCGCGAAGAACAATCTTCATGTACGCCTTACAATGCTTCCGAGCTTTAAGCTTGACGAGATAACAACCACATCGGGGATTCCGCCGCAGCTTAAGGGTGCGATGGATAAAGTACGCTTCCTCTTTGCCCGCCATACGGGTGAGGCAGACGGAACAAAGGAGAATGGAAAGCTCGCAACGCTCTTTACTTCGGTTATAGAGCCGTATGATACAACAAGATATGTTGAGGATATCCAAAACGTTAAGGTAGCAAGAGCAGACGGTGCTGAGTTTACACTTGATGAGGCAAAGGCGGTTAAGGTAACGCTTACAAACGGAAGAGAAGACTATATCGTTTATGCAAAGGATAACACAATTCCGTACAAGGTGTCGATTTCGGATACAGAAAGCTTTGATTTTTGTGGCTTTGTTGGTGTTGTTTCGATAAAGGATGAGAAGATCATTTATACATACATAAACGACGGCTCAGCTGTTGCGGATAAGGAAAATCTTCTCCCTGCATATACGGGTACTGTTGTGGACTTTGAGAGAGACCTCTCGGAGAAAAACCATATAGATGTAGCTCTTAATGAAGAATGCGAGGATGCAAGTGTCTTTGAGAACAAGTATATCTATGTAGAAAATAATCTTTCAGATAACGGATCGTATCGTATTGAGAGCGCGGAAAAAATCGCTAACGGTGTTCGTCTCAATATAGGCGATACAACGCTTATAGCAAGCTATGCGGATGATGATGACTTCTCAAAGGGCTATAACTATAATATAAAGGAAGGGAATGTATTTACAATCCCGATGAGCTATGAGGACGATAACGCACCTGTATTCGATAATGTATCGGAAAATCTCACAACATCAGCAGGAAGTACGATTTCCGTTACTGTAAATGCAGAAAGCCCGCTTGGTGAAGCTTTAAGTTATTCTGCGGTGAGATTACCGCGAGGTGCAAGCTTTAATGAAGGAAACAGAACACTTACGTGGAAGCCTGATGCATCTCAAATAGGAAATAATGTTGTATCAATTGACGCAATTGACGCAAGTGGAAGAGAAAGCAGAATAACCTTCGGAATAACTGTTTACGGCTCTACAACAAGCAAGCCGGAAAAGGATAGTTCCGGAGATTCAGGAGAAAATACAGGCTCATCCGGCGGAGGAGGTGGCGGCGGTGCCACACCGATACCGGAAAAACCAGATGAAGATACGAACACCGATAAAACCGACACAAGCGGTGAAAGCGGAGAACAGGGAGGAAACACAGATAACACGAGCACGGAAAACAACGTCCTCCGCTTCACCGATCTTGCAAGCCATGCATGGGCAGAGAATGCAATAAACACACTTGCGGCGGACGGTGTTATAAAAGGTACATCAGAAAGTACGTTTAGTCCGGCAAGCAACATAACCCGTGCAGACTTCGCTTTGCTTCTCGTCCGCGCATTCAAGCTCACGTCGGATAACACTGAAAACTTCGCAGACGTACGGAGCACGGACTACTTTGCATCTGAGCTTGCAGTCGCACGAAACACAGGCATCATAAACGGTATCGGTGAAAACCGCTTTGCACCGCGTAACACAATAACCCGTCAGGATATGATGGTAATCGTCTATCGCGCATTGCAGAAACGAGGTGTAGTGTTCGGCATTTATGACGAACCGCAATACTCCGACTTTGCAACCGTCACATCTTACGCGAAGGAATCCGTCACCGCGCTCATAGGCGCAGGTCTCGTTAACGGTAAGAACGGATTTATCGTACCAAACGATTACACAACACGTGCAGAGGTTGCAGTACTCATTAAACGAATACTGGATTATGTAAAGCAGTAATTTAGCAGTTCCGTGTCATCCTGAGGCTTTGTTTCAGGATGACACGGAGAAGAAACACGAGGAGAAAATGATATGAAGAAGTTACCGAAAATCACACCCGTACCGCAAAAGCTTCGGCTTGGTGATTCAAGAATAGAAATAGGAAGGCTTGCAAATGCGGATTTTGAAATCATCGCGGAAAACCTTTCCGGAGATTTGGCTCGTTCTGCGTATGATATGCTTTGTGAAAATCTTTCCAAAAAGCTGAATGTATGTGCAGAAGAAGCAAACGGAAATGTAAAAATCATACTTTCATTGTCAGAGAATGTGCCTTGCGAGGTTGTGAAAAATTGTGAGCAGGCTTATGAAATTGAGGCAAAAGGGAATGAAATTACTCTGACAGCCTTCGGTGAAGAAGGCCTTTACTTTGCCGCTACAACGCTTTGTCAGTGCATTGAGATTTGCGGAAATACAGCTTATGTTCCGGAGATGTCACTTCTCGACTGGCCTGATATGAGAACGCGCGGCCACTTTATGGAGTGCCGCTACGGCTCTAACCTCATGGAGCTTGAAGACTGGAAGGCTGTTGTTGACGATATGACGGAAATGAAGCTCAATCAGCTTGTCGTTGCGCTTTACGGTTGCTGGAATATCCAGTATGACAGAGTTGTGAGCGAGTATCTTTATATTCCGCTTAAATGCCATCCGGAGCTATCGGTCGACGTTATAAAAAAATATTATTCACCGTCAAAAGGTGAATGGGTAAACGAAACCATTCCGACACCAATGGCTCAGAAAGACTTTTTCGGCGAGCTTATTGCATACGGAAAAAAACGCGGAGTTGAGGTTCTTCCGCTTTGGAACAGCTACGGCCACAATGCTCTTGTGCCAAGGCTTATTCCGTCGATAAGCGCAAAGGATGAAAGCGGTAAGCTTACAGGCTTTGGTCTTTGTCTTTCAAACAGCGAAACGTATGATGTTCTGTTTGATATTTACGATGAGATTATCGAAAAATATCTTGAGCCGAACGGCATCCGGTCGTTCCATATAGGGCTTGACGAAGTCAGGATGGAAAGGGCAATAGACCCGAATGATTTGTTCCGTGAATTTTCTCCGTGGTGTATGTGCCCTGAATGTGCAAAGCTCTCAAATGAAGAGAAGTTTATAAACCATGCCGTAAAGCTTATACGCCACCTGAAAGCGAAGGGCATGAAAAATGTTTATATCTATGCTGATATGCTGATAAATACTGTAGATCCGAAAAAATTCAGGGATATACTTTCAGAAAACGACATTCTCGACGTTACTGTCCTTGATTGGTGGACATACAGAAACGATAAAGAACGTATGATGTTCAAAACCATGCATCCGGAACTTAATATGAGGTCAACTGTCAAGCCGTGGAATTCATATTACCATTGGGATATGACCTTTGATGCCGTTCCGAATACCTTCAATCTCTGTGAGCTTGCAGATAGTGAAGGGTGCGCTGCAGGATTGCAGGCATATTCTGCGTGGGATAAGGTTTGTGACAAAAACCACGTAAGCATGGCAGATTACAGTTGGAACTTCAAGGGGACGGGGATGGTTTCGGAGTATAATGAACGCTATGCATATCGCCGCTTCGGAAAATATTATGACGAGGCAAAAGAAGCTCTTGCTCTTATGGATAAAATAACGGATGAGGGCATCGGAAACGCAAAGCTCACGGAAACAAACGTGGGAAAGGGTATGGGAAACGTAACGCTTTTGCGCTCGCTTACATATTACGTCTATTCGTATGTTCGTGCAGATAAGCCATATCCGAGAAACTTTCCGGGAGAGCCGTTTGGGAATCTCCTTGATGACCTTGATACGTACAAGAAACAGCTTCGGAACATCTCAGAGATGGCACAGCGTGCAAGCCAAATCTTTGAGAAACTCTCAAACTGTGCCGAATGCGATAACTCACTTGCAAAACGTTTTGAATGTGAGGCGAGAAACTACGGCTGCATAGCAGACGATTATCTTGCACTTATTGAGATTTATGAGCTTATGGAAAAGAATGAGAAGAATGAAGCAGTTTCGGGGAAAGTTGTGGCAATCGCAAAAGAAAGAAAGGCAGAAAGGCTTTCGCTTATGCTTGCTTTTGAGCGCACGAAGGAAGAATTCCTGCTTCCAAGCCATTTGCGTAATCAGTCCATCTTTATGCAGCTTTTTGCAGATATTGAAGACTACGCGTCGAAAACAGAGCCTGAAAAGCTCAATTTAAATATGTGCGACTTAAGTGAAATCGGAAGTGAAAACTTCTTTGCTCTCAGATGAACGAAAAAATAAAGGAAAGGTGATTCAAAATGTTAAAAACAGGATATGCACGTGTTGATATAACTCCATCACTCGGAACACCGCTTTCCGGACATTTTACGGGAAGAGTTGCCGAAGATATACTTGATCCTCTTTGCGTAACGGCGATTGCTTTTGATAACGACGAAAAGCGCGCTATAATATTGAGTGTAGATAATTTGGGAATACCACAGTTTCTGATGGATAAGTTCCGTGAAGAAATTGCAAAATCGTGTGAGACAGAGACTGAAGCCATTTACATTGCCTGCACCCATACCCATTATGCGCCATATACAGGTACCCGTGATGGTTCTGTCACGGATAAAGAATATGTTGCATTGCTTGAAAAGAAGCTTTGCGATGCAGCGAAGCTTGCGGTGATGGATCTCGCTCCATCAGAAATGTCTTATGCCAGAGGCCATGTTGAAGGGGTTTCGTTCATCCGCAGATACAGAATGAAAGATGGCTCTGCAAGAACAAATCCGGGATACCTTAACCCCGATGTTGTGGGAACTATCGGAGAACCGGACGAAACATCGCAGACTCTTTATATAAAGCGCGAAGGAAAGCCTGAAATTGGAATTGTCAATTTCCAGGTGCATCCGGATGTTGTCGGTGGCGGCAGAGTGTCTGCCGATTATCCGCATTTTGTTCGGGAAACCTATGAAAAGCTCATTGATAACTCGCTTTGTATGTATATAACCGGCACTCAGGGTGACACAAACCACGTTGATATTTCTCTCGACGAGGATAAATGCCGCACAGGATATGAAAGAGCTCGTTATATGGGAAGAAAAATTGCAATGTCGGCTGTTGAAAACTATGAGCTTCGTGAGAAATTAGACGGCGATAAAATATCCTATGGCCAGAAAAATGTTCCCATAAAATATAACAAAGGAACGCCCGAAGATATCCCTGAAGCCATTCGCTTTATAAGTGAATTTGAGCGTCTTGGCGATCCGAAGCTTATCACGGGGTTAAAAGGTCCTTTTGCTCACGTAATGGGAAAAGCAAGGCGAGTCATCGAACTTGAAAAGTATGGAGAAAGTAAAGAACTTTGTCTATCGGCTATCGCTGTTGGTGACGTTGCTTTCGGAGGAATTCCAGGCGAACCGTTTACAGAAGTAGGAAGAATAGTAAAGCGCAAATCCGATTTTACTTTAACAATTCCTTCTTGCTGTACTAATGGTTATGACGGCTATTATCCTATGGCTTCTGATTATGATGAAGATGGCTATGAATCTGCATCAGCAAGATTTGTTAAAGGTACTGCCGAAAAACTTGCAGACGAGCTGGCAAGCCTTATAAATTCTTTAAAATAAACCCAAATAGTATTTTATAGAGAAGAGTAAAGTGTATTGTGACTAAAAGCACGGGATTACGTTCCCGTGCTTTTGTTATAGGTGCGCTCCGCTTGACAAAGACGGCACCGGAAGATATAATATATAATTGAAAAGATATGACGGAGAGAGGTGCAAAAATGACGCTTGCGCAGTTTTTTTCAGAGCATAAAAACGTCGGAATAGCACTTTCCGGCGGCGTTGATTCCATATATCTTATGTATTCGGCGGTTTCTTGCGGTGCAGACGTGCGGGCGTATTTTGCAAAGACGGAGTTCCAGCCGGAGAGTGAGCTTCGTGATGCAACAGAAGCTGCCGGAAAGCTTGGTGTGCCGCTTCGTGTTATTGATTTTTCTGTTCTAAAAGATAAAAATATAGTTAAAAACGGTGCGGACAGATGCTATTTCTGCAAGCGCGGTATGATGGAGAAAATATCCTCGGCGGCGCATGAGGACGGCTGTGAAATTATATGCGACGGGACGAATGCTTCGGACGATGTTTCAGAAAGACCAGGCTTTCGCGCACTGGGGGAGTTCTCGGTTGTCTCACCGCTGCGCATATGCGGAATGACAAAGGAAGAAATAAGGAATAGTGCCCGTGGTGCCGGAATTCGGGTATGGGACAAGCCTTCATATTCTTGCCTTGCGACGAGAATAAAGCAGGGAGAGAAAATCACGCAAGAAAAAATATCGCGTGTAAATGAGGCAGAAAATGAGCTGTTTTCTCTCGGGTTTTCCAATTTCAGGGTGAGGCTCGGAACGGATGAAACAAAGCTTGAGCTTTCAAAAAAAGACACATTCAGGTTTCTGAAAAATAAAAAGAAGATAGGAAAAATGATGCAAAAATATTTCGATCTTGTTATTGTTGAGCCGGAGGCGCGTGAATGAGCAGTTTTCATATTGACATATTAAATAAAGTAAAAAGCGGGGAAATGTCCGTTCACGATGCGGAAGTTATGCTCAAAGCCGAGCCGTTTCGCGATATTGATTTTGCAAAGGTGGATACTCACCGCAGGTTGCGCAAC
>JAFSIZ010000132.1 GCA_017439555.1 Oscillospiraceae bacterium
CATCGAGTTTCAAGGGATTTTCCGCTTGTTTTGCCCGAAGGCATCCCTCGGAGTATTCATATACACCTTCGGGTTCCATTCTGCCAATCTCACGCCTTTTTGGACAGCCCGTCAGCGTGTCGAAAGTTTTTCGACACGCTGGGCTTCCCCTTGAGGGGAAGCTGTCACCGCAGGTGACTGATGAGGTGTATATAATTATTATATCATCCTAAATGGAAAACTTCAAGATAAATTGTAAGATTGTTGAACAATCTATTGACAGAATGATGAGTTTGTTTTATAATCAAAGGCAAAGAAAGGAATGATTGCTGTGAAAGAAAATCTCATCTCGCGCCGTGCAAACAGCGTCGGCAGAACTAAAATAAGGAAAATGTATGAGCTTGAAAAAACGCTCAGTGATGTTATATCGTTTACAGTCGGTGAACCCGATTTCCACACACCCGAAAATATCGTTCGTGCTTGCGAAAAGGCACTTGCAGAACACAAGACAGGCTATGCCGCAAATCAGGGTGTCCTTGAGCTTCGTGAGGCGATTTCCGAGAGAACGGTTGAAACTCATGGAGTAAAATATGACCCTGAGACGGAAATTCTCATAACGGCAGGAGGAATGAATGCACTCCGAGCCGCAAGTGAAGCGCTTATAAACCCGGGCGATGAGGTGATTGTTCCCGATCCTTATTGGTGCAACCATTTTCACCATCCGCTTATGGAGCTCGGCGTTGCTGTCCGTGTGCCTGTTGATGCATCGAGCAACTATATGTATGATGTTGATAAGCTTGAAGGCTATATAACCGATAAGACAAAGACGATAATCCTCAACTCACCCTCAAACCCGACGGGGCGAGTTATGGATAGAGCGACAATGGAAAAGCTCTGTAAGCTCTGCATAAAATATGATCTCATCCTCATAAGTGACGAGGTTTATGAGCATATAATCTATGACGATACGGAGTTTGTGAGCCCCGTGATGTTTGAAGGTATGCGCGAGAGAACGGTTCTCTGCAACTCCTTCTCAAAATCCTATGCAATGACAGGGTGGAGAATAGGCTATGCGATGGGTCCTGCAGAGATTATAAACGCAATGCTCCGCATAAATGAAAATACGCTCGCAAGCCCGACAACATTTGCACAGTATGCCGCAGTTGAAGCTCTCCGCGGACCGCAGGATGCAGTGAAGAATATGGTGAAATCCTTTGAAAAGCGCCGGAATATTCTGCTTGAGGGAATAAATAAGATCCCGGGGCTTTCCTGCCCAGCGCTTCAGGGGGCATTCTATGCCTTTGTCGATATCCGCGGAACGGGACTTTCCGATGATGAGTTCTGCGAAAGACTCCTTCTTGAAAAGAGGGTGTCAACAACTCCGGGGTCGGGCTTTGGTGAAAACGGAGCAGGGCACATAAGGATGTCATATGCGCTCTCGGAAGAAGACCTTGTTGAAGGGCTTTCGAGAATGCGTGAATTTGTGGAATCACTGTGAGGAAGAGCTATGAGCAGATTTGAAGAGCTTAAAAGAAAAATAGCCGCGCGCGAGGAGGTTCTCACGACAAACCTCGGAAACATAGGCTGGAGCGGCATAATTGAGGTTATTTCACGTTTTCCGTTTGATGCGGTTGTTCTTGATCTCGAACACGGAACATTATCTGTAGAGAGTGCGGAGACGCTTCTCCGCACCTGCAGACTTTGCGACCTTCCGGGCATTGTCAGAATTCCCGATTGTATTCCGCATCTTATTTCAAAAACTCTTGATATGGGCGCGGACGGAATCATAATTCCGCGTGTTGAAAGCATTTCGCAGGTAGAAACCGCAATCCGCGCAATGCGATATTTCCCGAGAGGAAGAAAAGGCTGTGGTGGCTTTTCAAACCTCCGCCGTGAGGACGAGGGGAGTGTCGGAAAATATAACAATAATCGCCTTCTTTTTGTTCAGATGGAATCGGAGGAGGGATTGTCTGTTCTTCCTGAAATCCTCGGAAAATATAAAAGTGAGGTTTCAGGAGTGCTCATAGGTCCGTATGACGCATCAATTATGCTTGAAACTCCGCTTGATATTATGAGCGATAAAATGACAGAGTTTATCGGAAAGGTATTTTCGATCTGCAATGAGAAAGAAATCTCCTGCGGAAGCTTTGTGGACGATAAAACCCTCATTCCGAGATACAGAAACCTCGGCGGAAACATTTTCTGGACAGGAAGTGAAATTTCACTTCTCTCGGAAAGCTATAAAGGTTTGTGCGAGGCGTTTGTCTTGTAAACACTCTTTTTGTATGAATTCTATAACCAAATAAATATATTTCGTGATGCTGAGAAAAAGAATTCATGATTGATATGTGAAAAAATGCGTGATATAATCGGAGTGAAAGGGCGTGCTTTTATGATAAAAAACGCAAGCTGGATAAAAGCTCCGATTGATACCGATGCTGCAGTGGTGAAATTTCATCGTGATTTTTGCTGCGAAAAACATGTGAAAAAATGTGTTGTACAGGTTTCTGCTATAGGGATTTTCTATGCATACATAAACGGAAAGCGAATAGGAAATGATGTTTTTGCACCGGGCTGGACGAGCTATGGCAAGAGGGTTCAATACCGTGAGTATGACATCACGGATTTTCTGTGTGATGATAACACCGTTGAGATTGAGCTTGGGCGCGGATGGGCTGTCGGAAGTGTCGGGTTAACAAATCCGTATCCGTATCAGACAAAGCAAGCGCTTGTAATTGCAAATCTGCATATTACATATACAGATGGTGCGGAAGATTACCTGTTTACGGATGATACGTGGGATGTATACACTTCAAAAGTAACATTTTCGGAAATGTATCACGGTGAGACCGTGGATATGACGGCATCTGAAAAGCTGCTCGGAAAAGCCAAGGTGTCGGATTTTGAAACAAAGCTCATTCCTACGGTCGGAGAGCTTATTGTTGAGCATGAACGCCTTTCGCCGTGTGGGCTTATTCATACTCCTGAAGGTGAGGTTGTTCTTGATTTCGGGCAGAATCTCACGGGCTATGTGGAAATTAAAATCCGCGGAGACCGCGGTGGGAAAATTGTTGTGCACTATGCCGAGGTGCTTGATTCTGACGGTAATTTCTATACGGACAATATGCGCTCGGCAAGAAATGAAAACGTATATATTCTCAGCGGTGAAAACGATGTATTCAAGCCGCGTTTTTGCTTTCAGGGTTTCAGATATGTGCGACTTGCTGAGTATCCGTTTGAAGAGATTGATCCCGGATGCTTTAGCGCGATTGCAGTTTATTCCAATATGAAAAGGACAGGGGACTTTTCTTGCGGCAACGAAAAAATAAATCAGCTTTACCGTAATATTCTGTGGGGGCAGAAATCCAATTTTCTCGATGTTCCTACAGACTGTCCTCAGCGCGATGAGCGCCTTGGCTGGACAGGAGATGCACAAGTGTTTGCGCCGACTGCAATGATAAATTACGATGTGAAGCGGTTCTTTACAAAATGGCTTGGCGATATGGCTGAAGAGCAACGCGATGACGGTGCGATAGGAGATATTGTTCCGAATTGCAGAAGGAATCTCGAAGATATTCATCCGGCTACCGGTTGGAGTGATGCCGCCTGTATAATCCCGTGGGAGCTCTATCTTGCTTATGGGGATAAAGCTCTCCTGCGAGAGCATTATCCGATGATGAAGAACTGGGTTGAATATATGCGGAAGGAAAGTGGCTGCAAATATTTGTGGACTTCCGGCGAGCACTACGGCGATTGGCTTGCGCTTGACGGAAATCCGGATGAATATAAAGGGCTTACTCCGACGCATTTCATTGCGAGTGCGTTTTTTGCACATTCCACATCAATTCTTATAAAAGCAGGAAAGGTGCTCGGTGAAGAGGTATCGGAATATGAGAAGCTTTATGAGAAAATTATTTCAGCATTCAGGGCTGAATATTTAAAAGACGGAAAGCTGCATCTTGTTTCAGATAATCGGAAAAATGGTGATGACGAGCCAATTCTTGAAACCCAGACTGCATATGTGCTGGCACTGCGCTTTGGGCTTTGCGAGGAAAAGGACAGGGCATATTTTGCAAAAAGGCTCGTTGAGCTTATAGCGGAAAACGGGGGCTGCAATACCTGCGGATTTCTCGGAACACCACACATACTTCACGCGCTGTCTGAGAACGGATACACGGATGTTGCATATAGACTTCTTCTTCGTGAAGAAAGTCCGTCGTGGTTGTATCCGATAAATCACGGTGCAACAACGATGTGGGAGCATTGGAATGGCATCAAGGAAGACGGCAGCTTCTGGAGCGCGGATATGAATTCGTTCAATCACTATGCGTATGGAGCCGTGTTTGACTGGATTTTTGGTGTCGCTGTGGGAATAAAGCCGATAAAACCCGGATACAAAGAGGTTGGAATCGTTCCGCATCCATTGGAAGAAATAGGATTTGCGGAAGGGCGTATTAAAACTTCATATGGCGAAATAGGTGTAAAGTGGTATTATGAAAATGCATATGTATGTTATGATATAGAACTGCCGGAGGGTGTAACCGCAAGGCTTGATTTGCCGGGTGAGGACGCTTTGACGCTCGGAAGCGGACGGCACCGTTTTGTGCGATAGAACAGGCGGGAAAATTTTTCAAAAAAACTCTTGACAAATGAAAATCACAGGAGTATAATATCAACAAAATTGAATAGCAAAGGCTATGACGAAGACGGAAAAGTAACAAAACTTTCAGAGAGTCGGGGGTGCTGTGATCCCGATAGCGGAGTTCTTTTTAAAACCTATCACTTCTGAGCCGAAAGCCCGAAAGTTCCCAAAGAAGAACGAGTAGATGCTTTCCGTGATTGCTGCGTTAATGCATAAGGCTTGTTAGAGCCTGAGTGGCACGATAAGTGCAATTTGAGTGGTACCGCGGGTATCGGATATAGTTTATTCGGCTCGTCTCAAAGAAGTAAAAAGCTTTGAGACGAGTCTTTGTTATTCAATTAGAAATTTTATATTTTTAATTTGAAAGGAGAATTTCCAATGAGCACACAGAAAACGCTTAATCAGCTTAATGAGGTGGCATCCCGAATCCGTGAAATGCGCGATGTAATGGGATTAAGTGTTGAGGAAATGGCAAAGAAAACCGAAGTAACACTTGAAGAGTACGAAAAATATGAGAACGGAGCGGCAGATATGCCTTTTGCCTTCGTTCACAAGTGCGCACTGGCATTTGATATGGAGCTTACAGAGCTTTTGGAGGGAAAGAGTGCACATCTTTCTTCCTACACAGTAACCCGTAAGGGCAAAGGTCAGGAGACTGCGAAGGAAGAGGGTATCACGATTCAGAACCTTGCTCCGAAGTTTAAAAATAAGATCGCAGAGCCGCATTGGGTGCGATATGAATATTCCGAAGAGCTTCAGCATAAGCCGATCCATCTCACAAAGCACAGCGGTCAGGAGTTTGACCTTGTTATCAGCGGATCGCTCAAGGTTCAGGTGGGTGAACACACCGAAGTGCTTAACGAGGGCGACAGCATCTATTATAACAGCTCAACACCACACGGTATGATTGCCGTAGGCGGCGAGGACTGCACCTTCTGTGCAGTTGTTCTCCCCGGTGAGGACGCAAATGCGGATGAGGTTCTTGAGAGCGTCGTTTCGCTCCGCCCGACGACAAGCCTTGTTTGCGACAAGTTTGTAAAATGCACGGAGAGCGAACCGGGTGTTCTTGAAAAGATAGAGTTTCAGAACACAGAATCCTTCAACTTCGGCTTTGACGTTGTTGATGAAATCGCAAAGAAGAATCCGACAAAGCTTGCAATGCTTCACGTTGCAAAGGATTTAACAGAGAGAAGATTCACCTTTGAAGATATCAAGCGCGAGAGTGCAAGATGTGCAAACTACTTTAAGTCTCTCGGAATCGAGAAGGGCGACAGGGTTATGCTCGTTCTCAAGCGCCACTATCAGTTCTGGTTCTCAATGGTAGCTCTTCATAAGCTCGGCGCCGTTGCAATCCCTGCAACACATCAGCTCAAGGATCACGACTTTGTATACCGCTATGAAGCTGCAAACGTAAAAGCAATTGTATGCACGGCAGATGACGGCACAGCAGAAATCGCAGAAGCAGCTGCAAAGAAATGCCCGAGTGTCAAGACTCTCGTTCTCGTCGGCGGCAAGCGCGATGGCTGGCACGATTTTGACAGCGAATATCAGATGTATTCAAGCAATTTCGAAAGAAGTGACGAAACTCCGTCGGGATCTGAGCCTGCACTTATGTTCTTCTCATCGGGAACAACAGGAAACCCGAAGATGGTTGAGCATAAGCATACCTACGCTCTCGGCCACTTCGTAACCGCAAAATACTGGCATTGCTGTGAGCGTGATGGTCTCCACTTCACAATCTCCGATACAGGTTGGGGCAAATCCCTCTGGGGCAAGCTCTATGGCCAGTGGCTCTGCGAGGGTGCAGTTTTCGTTTATGACTTTGACCGATTCAATGCAAACGAAATCCTTCCGATGTTTGCAAAATATAACATCACAACCTTCTGCGCACCTCCCACAATGCTCCGTATGTTCATCAAGGAAGACCTTTCAAGATTCGATCTTTCTTCAATCCACCATATGACAACTGCGGGCGAGGCGCTCAATCCGGAAGTATTCAAGCAGTTTGAGAAGGCAACAGGTCTTAAGATAATGGAAGGCTTCGGCCAGACAGAAACAACCCTTGCAATCGCAAACCTCTATGGAACAACACCGCGCATCGGCGCAATGGGTAAGGCATCTCCCCAGTATGATATCGTAATCGTTGACCCGGATGATAACCCCGTTGCAAACGGCGAAGTCGGCGAAATCGCAATCCGTCTTGATAACGGAGTTCCGGTCGGTCTCTTCAATCAGTATCTCGATGACGATGAGAAGATGGAAGAGTGCATGAGAAACGGTATGTATCACACGGGTGACACCGCATGGCGTGATGAGGACGGCTATTTCTGGTACGTCAGCCGTATCGACGATGTCATCAAGTCCTCAGGCTACCGCATCGGTCCGTTTGAGATCGAAAGCGTTATCATGGAGCTTCCGTATGTTCTCGAGTGCGGCGTTTCCGCTGCTCCCGATGAGCTCCGCGGTCAGATAGTCAAGGCAAGCATCGTTCTCACAAAGGGAACGGAGCCGACGGAAGAGCTCAAAAAAGAAAACCAGAACTATGTCAAGGAGCACACCGCACCCTATAAGTATCCGCGTCTTGTCGTATTCCGTGATGAGCTTCCAAAGACAATCAGCGGAAAAATCCAGAGAAACAAGCTTTAATCCCTATATATAAATGTAAATATTTCATAATATACCATATAAAAGTATTGACAATCCCGATTGGTTGATATATAATAACCACAAGTAAATATAAAGGCTTAGACGAAGAGGGCACAGATATTCATCCCTTCAGAGAGACGGTGGTCGGTGCAAACCGTTGGTGTTGACATTTGTGATTGTAGCTTCCGAGCCGAGAGGAAGAAAACCGATTTCCGGTGAGTAGAACCTTTCCGTGAATGCTGCGTTAATGCATAAGGCTTGTTTGAGTCTGAGTGGCGCGAGATATGCGCAATTTGAGTGGTACCGCGGGTGTATTAGAAACGAAAATTTCAACACTCGTCTCAAAGATTATCAGCTTTGGGACGGGTGCTTTTTAATTCGTCCCGGGAAAGGATGTCTTATTATGCAACCAATATCAGGACTTGACTACAAAATTCAGGAGATGGCGTCCCGTATCCGCGAGCTTCGCGAGATTGAAGGGCTGACGCCGGAGGAAATGGCGGCAAAGACCGATGTTTCCGTTGACGAATATAATCTTTGTGAGGCAGGAAAAGCAGACCTCAACTTCACATTCCTCTACCGTTGCTCGCTGGCACTCCGTGTCAATGTAACGGATATTATCGAGGGTCATAGCCCGACTCTTAAATCATTTACAGTAACACGTGCGGGCTCAGGTCAGCAGATATCAAATGCTCACGGAATGACATATTATAACCTTGCATATGCATTCCAGAACCGTATTGCTGAGCCGCTTTATGTCAAGAGTGTTTATGATGAAAACGCGCAGAACCGCGATATTGAGCTCACCTCACACGATGGGCAGGAGTGCGATATCGTTGTCGAAGGCGAACTTATGGTTCAGATAGGTGAGCACCGCGAAACCTTGGGCCCCGGTGACAGCATCTATTTTGACAGTAACACACCCCACGGTATGATTGCCGTCAACGGCCGTGACTGTGTGTTCTATGCAATCGTTCTCAACCCGTCAGGCGAGCCGATTCCGGAGCTTACTCCGACAAAGGCAATCACGGATTCTCGAGAGATTAAGCGCGACACAAAAGAGCGTATTTACCATAAGTACATAACCACAGAGGTAAATGAGAACGGAACTCCCACAAAGATTGAGTTCAAGAACACAGAAAACTTCAACTTCGCATTCGACCTTGTCGATGCACTTGCAGAGCGCGAGCCCGAAAAGCTTGCGATGCTCCATATCTCGAAGGACGGAACAGAGCGCCGTATCACATTTACAGATGTAAAACGCGAATCTTCGCGTTGTGCAAACTATTTCAAATCGCTCGGCATCAAGAAGGGCGACAGAGTTATGCTCATCCTAAAGCGCCATTATGAGTTCTGGTATGCAATGATCGGTCTCAATAAGCTCGGTGCAATCGCAATACCTGCAACAAACCAGCTTCAGGTACACGACATCGAATACCGCTTCCAGGCAGCAGGTGTCAACACAATCATCTGCACAGCTGATGGCGAAGTTGCAGCCTGTGTTGATGAAGCGGCAAAGAATTGCCCCGAGCTTCTCAATAAGCTTATTGTCGGCGGCGAGCGCGACGGATGGAGAAGCTTCAATGAAGAATATCCGCTCTATAGCTCTCATTTTGAGAGAACGGAAGATTCTCCCTGCGGCGACGATCTTCTCCTTATGTTCTTCACATCGGGAACAACGGGATATCCGAAGATTGCGGCGCATAACCATAAATATCCCCTTGGTCATTTCCACACAGCAAAGTATTGGCACAATGTCGATCCGGACGGTCTCCACTTCACAATTTCCGATACCGGCTGGGCAAAGTCTATGTGGGGTAAGCTTTACGGACAGTGGCTCTGCGAGGCGGCAACCTTTGTTTATGACTTTGACCGCTTTGACGCAAAGGAAATCCTTCCGATGTTTGCAAAGCATAATATTACTACATTCTGTGCACCTCCAACCATGCTCCGTATGCTTATAAAAGAAGATATTTCAAAATACGATTTCTCTTCGGTCAAGCATATGTCAACAGCAGGTGAGGCACTTAATCCAGAGGTTTATAAGCAATTCGAAAAGGCAACAGGTCTCCAGATTATCGAGGGCTTCGGTCAGACCGAAAGCACAATGATTATCGGTAATATGGTCGGTGCTCCTCATAAGATCGGCTCGATGGGCAAGCCTGCACCGATTTATAATGTTGAGCTCGTAAACGATCGCGGCGAGCAGGTTGCAGTCGGTGAAACGGGCGAAATCGTCATCAATGTCAAGGACGGAATGCCCTGTGGTCTCTTCACGGGATATTATCGCGATCAGGAAAAGACAGACGAGGTTCTCCACGACGGATATTACCACACAGGTGATACCGCGTGGAAGGATGAAGACGGTTTCTATTGGTATGTCGGCCGTGTCGATGATGTTATCAAGTCCTCGGGCTATCGCATCGGTCCGTTTGAAATTGAAAGCGTTATTATGGAGCTTCCTTATGTTCTCGAGTGTGGCGTATCAGCTGCTCCTGACGAGGTAAGAGGTCAGATAGTCAAGGCAAGCATCGTTCTCACAAAGGGAACAGAGCCGACCGAAGAGCTCAAGAAGGAAATCCAGACCTATGTCAAGGAGCACACTGCTCCCTATAAGTATCCGCGCCTTGTTGTATTCCGTGATGAGCTTCCCAAGACCGTCAGCGGAAAGATTCAGCGCAACAAGCTCTGATGCATATGAAAATATCGTGTGTTCAGATGAATATGGAATTTTGCGCGCCGGATGAAAACTTCCGCCGCGCAAAGGACCTTATAAAATCCGCCGCAAAAGAATGTCCCGATATTATCGTTCTTCCCGAAATGTGGAATACGGGCTTTTTTCCGAAGGAAAACCTTCGTGAGCTTTCCGACACCAGCGGAGAAAGAATAAAATCGGAAATCGGAACACTTTCACGTGAGCTTTCCGTCAACATCGTTGCAGGAAGTGTTGCAAACGTCAAAGGCGGTAAGGCGTATAATACGGCTTATGTATTTGACAGAAACGGCAGCATAGTCTGTGAGTATGACAAAACGCATCTTTTCTCCCCGATGGGTGAGGATAAGTTCTTTGTAAAAGGGGATGAGGTTTTAACCTTTTCTCTTGACGGTGTGAGCTGCGGAGTTATAATCTGCTATGACCTCAGATTTCCGGAGCTTACCAGAAGTCTTGCCTTGCAGGGACTTGATATTTTGTTTGTCGTTTCCCAGTGGCCTGATGTCAGAATATCGCATCTTACAGCACTTGCGAAAGCAAGGGCAATAGAGAATCAGTGCTTTGTTGCAGTGTGCAATTCCTGCGGAAATGCGGAGAATACAAAATACGGCGGAAATTCTGTCATATTCGATCCGTGGGGTAATGAGCTTTCATCGGCAAAAGACGATGAAGAAATCATCACGGCAGAATGTGATACCGATATTCTCGAAAATATAAAAAAGTCAATCAATGTGTTCTGCGACCGCAGAACAGATATATATTAATCTATTCTTAATTTCATATCTTTCAAAGGAGTGTTTGAAATGTACAATTTTCCGGTAACAAGAACAACAAACCCGAAAGCCCGTCCTGCTGACGAGTCAAAGCTTGGCTTCGGTAAGGTTTTTACCGACCATATGTTCATTATGAACTATACCGAGGGCAAGGGCTGGCACGATGGCAGAATCGAGCCGTATCGCACGCTCGAGCTCGATCCGTCCGCAATGGTCTTCAACTACGGTCAGGAAATGTTCGAAGGCCTCAAGGCATATAAG
>JAFSIZ010000133.1 GCA_017439555.1 Oscillospiraceae bacterium
GCAAAGGACTATATGCCGGATTTCAGCAGAAGCACACAGCCGCAACGCAAATATTATTATGATGCGGAAGGCTATATCGGAGAAGTGAAGCCGGTACCCGAATATGTTCAGACGGCGATAAGAAATGCAGAAATCCATCCGCTGAGCGATATGATAAGGCGAAATTCCACTGCGCCAAACAAAAGGCTGAACTATGATTTCAGCACCCTGAGGGCATATCCGCAGGAGCCGGAATTATACAGGCAACCATACACAGGCAAAGACAGGCGCACGGAACTGTATGGAGAAAAATGGGGAGAAGGTCTCGATGCTGCATCGGACACGCTTGCGATAGCATCGATAATCCCCGGATTGGATACATATGCGGACCTCGCGGCAATACCTGTTGACCTTCTGCGCGGAGATTATGTATCTGCAGGGCTTGATGCGATCGGAGCAATTCCGTTTGTCGGTGAAGCTGCAGACAGCGCGAAGCTTGCGCGGATAGGCTTCAAAGCCGCAGACGCAGCGGATGCAGTACACGATGTTGCGAAGGCGGCAGATGTTGTCGGTGATTCGATAAATGGAGCAAAAAACTTTTCTTTAAAAACAGCAGGTAATGCAGGGGAATTGGCAACGCCATACTCAGCGGATAAAATTCCTGATGAAGTTAAAAGATATTTATCCGATTTAACTCAGTATGGAGATTCTATTGATGTGGATTTAACACCAAGCTTTGAGAATATAAGTCTGATGGCAAGGCAGGAAGCGGCAGAATTCGCGTCTGTTACCATAGGTAACAGAAACATCATCATCCGTGGCGACATCAATGGCACATATATTTCAGAAGAATTACTGGAAGATATGATAAAAAATAAAGGTATTCTGAATTGTCATTCTCATCCGTATATCGGAGATTTACAGCCGTCTGAATCTGATTTATGGCTTGCAGAAGTTTTAAACCATCAAGAAACGTTCAGAATAGTAACGCCTGATGGAATGCAAGCTGTGTATACTGCACACGGACTTCAATCTGTAGGACCTATCGAGCGTAAGTTATCAGAAGCAGATATGAAAGAACTTTATAATTTATTTGGAGGATAACGATATGGCAGATTACGAATTTTTACAAGCGAAAGCACTTTTAAAGTTAATAAAGCTTTACGGCAGAGAGTATATGAAAAAAATGATACGAAGCGTATGTATTGCAAGATGTGATATGGGGGAGTTTACGAGGTTTTATTTTTGCTTTGAAGGAAGTCGGGAACGCCCCGATTTGCTGGCAAATCATAAAGGCTGGACTGTATGGGCGACCTTAGATGTGGATAACACAACGGGAGATGTAGAGGTCGTTGAATGTATTTTACCAAACGGAGAAAGGATTAAATAGTTTTTTTAGTTTGATGATCTGAGTAAGCAACCAAGTACACCCGAGGGGATTCCCTTCGGGTGTTTGCTATTGCGTGAGAAGTGTGGTAAGATAGAGGTAAGGCATTATACAACAGCATTCTCGGGGCGGCAATACCTGTTGACCTTCTGCGCGGAGATTATGTCTCTGCAGGGCTTGATGCGATCGGAGCAATTCCGTTTGTCGGTGAAGCTGCGGACAGCGCAAAGCTTGCGCGGATGGGTGTGAAAGCCGCAGACACAGCGGATGCAGTGCACGATGTTGCGAAGGCGGCAAAGAGCACTGATATCATCTACGATTCTGTAAAAATAGCGGACACAGCAGATGTATATCACGCAGCAAAGAGATACGGGACGATAGAATTGATGCTCAAGGCCTCGGAAGATCCTATGGAAGAAATGCACAAGTTATCCGGCTCAATAGCGAAAACCTCGCCGATGCAAATACCTGAGGGTGCAAAGATAAAGCCGCAGATTAAGGAAGGCTATTATCAGATAAAATATCAGTGGACTGATGCAGACGGATATTATTACAAAGCAAGATGGCACACTAGAAATCCAACCGCACCGCTTGAACAAAGAGATGTATGGGTTATTGAACGAAAGATTAAAGGCATAGGACATGGTCCGAATGCGAGAAAAGGATTATATCAAGTTTGGGTTGGCGGAGACGAATGGATAACACATGCCGAGTGGAAAAAAGCAGCAACAGAAAATCAATTAGGATATGCAACAGAACAACAGAAAAGGTGGTTAAAATATGGACATTGGAAGGCTTAAGAATAATCGGGAGTTTTGTGCGTGGTGGCCTGAACCTGATATAATACTATCGCTGAAAGAATCCCCCGAATATAATCTGTATATATGGGAAGGATATATCGGGGAGATATTCGAAGACCCAATATTTACAGATAAAAATTGGGTGGGCTTCACAAGGGATTACCATGAATGGGTAGGCGCTTGGGAAGACGTGACGGAAATAGAGAATGTAGACGAATATATCTGGGATATGCTTCGGTATAAGGATAAGGAATATGATCCTATATGGAAAAATACGGTTCCTAAAGTGTTTGATCTCATTATCGATTTTCTCACCTACGCAAAGCAGACAGGTCAGACTGTTATTATGGAAGAAAATTAACCCACAAACACGAACGCCCAAGGGGAATTCCCTTGGGTGTTTGCTATTGTGCGGAAAGTGTGGTAAGATAGAGATAAGGCATTATACAACAGACAATCTTGTCTTTATAATGAAAGATAGGACAGGGCAAACACTTCGGATACGACCGTATTTATCGTTATGGGAATGACACGGTCTTGATAGGTCTCGGAGCAAACGGATTTGTGGTTACCGCTTTTCCTAAAACATGGGAAGGAGAATGATTATGAAAGAAATTAGAATTATGAATGAGTTTTTTCATGGTCCCGTATGGGTTTATGAGAAAGACGGAGGGGTAAGTGATGATTTTTCTGTATTCGGAAACGATAAAATAGTGTTGGAATTGAACGAACAAGCGGCAGATATGTATGCAGCTTACTTTGAGTTCAATTCTCATGATGTAGCATGTTGGTTCGATAAGGAAAAAGAGAAAGAGGAAAAAGAAATAATGCTTGACCTTATCACCCGCATAATTTCAAGGCTCAACGAAATTAACGACGGAAGCTTTGTGATTAATGACTGTGCAAGCAAATACTTGAAAAATCTGTAAGGCTTGCTTTAAAGAAAATGTCTGAATAGACAAAACTTTGAACACCGCACCCGAGGGGAAATCCCCTCGGGTGTTTGCTATTGCGCGAGAAGTGTGGTAAGAGTTATTTGCCAAAAACTGATAACAAATTTTAAATACCACTTGAAAAAGCATAGGGAATAATTGTATAATAAAAAGAAAACGGCGGAGGCTGTTATGGTATATATTTCAAAAAACGAGCGTGAGACGGAAAATATCGGTGAACAGCTTGCGAAGGCTCTTCACGGCGGCGATGTTGTTGCAATGCGCGGCGGTATGGGGGCAGGAAAAACTGCGTTTGTCCGTGGGCTTGCGCGAGGACTTGGCGAAGAGAGTCGCGTTACCAGCCCTACATATACAATAGTAAATGAATACGAAACCGAGCCGCCTTTGTTTCATTTTGATCTTTATCGGCTCGGAAGCGTGGATGAGCTGTTTGAAATAGGCTTTGACGATTATCTTGCGCGCGGTGGAATATGCGTTATTGAATGGTCTGAAAACGCAGGAGATGATGTTGTTTTTTCGTATATTGTCGAGATTGAGCATGATGCGGAAAACGAAAACCAACGGCGTATAACAATTTCGGAGGCGTAACAATGAGAATACTTGCAATAGAAGCGTCGGCAAAGGCGGCGTCTGTCAGCATTGTTGAGGATGGAAGAATTCTTGGCGAAACCTTTCTCAACTGTGGGCTCACACATAGCGTAACGATAATGCCGTCAGTCGAATGGCTTCTCGATATGGCCGGGCTTAAGGTGTCTGATATGGACAGAATAGCAATCACAGAAGGCCCCGGCTCGTTTACGGGGCTCCGCATCGGTATGGCGGCGGTCAAAGGGCTTGCATGGGCTTGTGATATACCCTGCTGTGGCGTATCGACTCTTGAGACTGCGGCAATGGGCGCGGCGCACATTGAAGGTATAATCTGCGCGGTTATGGATGCGCGGGCACATCAGGTGTATAATGCGATATTCAAGGCGCAAAACGGAGAGCTTACAAGGCTTTGCGAGGATCGCGCAATAACAATAGACGAGCTGGCGACGGAGCTTGAAGGAAATGAGAATGTGGTTCTTGTCGGCGATGGCGCGAAGCTTTGTTACGATGAATTCGGCGGCAGATATAGCATTGCCCCCGAACACATACGCTATCAGCGTGCGGCATATGTGGCATATCTTGCCGAAAAGGCAGAGCCTGTGTCAGCGCAGGAGCTGAGACCTGAGTATATCCGTCTTCCGCAGGCAGAGCGCGAAAGACTTGAAAGATTGAAAAATAAATAAGAAAGAGAGCGTAGGAGAATATGAAAATAGCATTGGGCGCAGACAGCGCAGGTTTTGCAATGAAGGAGAAAATTATCGCTCACCTCAATGAGCGCGGCTTTGAGACGGTCGATTGTGGCGCATTTGACAGCGCGTCGAGCCATTATCCTGAGTATGCATACAAGGTTGCAACGGCGGTTTCGGAAAAGACGGCAGATTTCGGAATCCTCGTCTGCGGAACGGGAATCGGGATGAGCATAGCGGCAAACAAGGTCAAGGGTATCCGCGCATCCGTATGCTCGGAGCATTTTTCCGCAAAATATACAAGACTGCATAACGATGCAAACATCCTTTGTCTTGGCGCTCGCGTCATCGGTGAAGGTCTTGCAATCGAGCTTGTTGATATTTTCCTCGACACTGAAGCCGAGGGCGGAAGACACGCGGCACGTGTCGATATGATCCGCGAAATCGAAGCAGGAACATATAACGCATAAAAGAAATGATAGAAGCCTCATCTTTTGATGAGGCTTCTTCGGTCATATATGAATTGTTTCTTTCGCTTTGATACAGGTTGTTTTGCCGCCAACAGTAAACCAGACGTCAATATCCGTCGGGTTTTCAATCATTTTTTCATCGGGCGATATGCGGAGAGCGCGGCAGGCGCAGACATAGTCGCAAAGCTCAATGCAGGTCGCAGACCATACATCCTCGCAAGCTCCGAGCTTTTCGCAGACGCGCTCGATAAGTTCCCAGTTTTTGTCGCGCTCAAATTCCGTGGAATGTCCCCATATGCAAAGGAGCTCGCCGCCGACCTGTGATGCGAGAAAGCGTTCTGCCGCTTCCTCTGAGCGGAGGTGATGACAGGTCGGGTGCCAATAGAGAAAATCCTCGGGAATCGAGAAGTCAGGTGTGCTTACAGTTGTTCTCGAATATGCGATGCCGAGCGACTTTGCAACGGCAACAGCTTTGTCGGAGGTCTTTCCGTTGGGATAGGACATACCGTGCACCTCTCTTCCCGAAAGATGCAAAAGCTCGCTGAGATCCTTTTCGATTTCATCGCGGATTTCTGATTCCGAAAGCTCATCAAAGTTTGCGTGGGTAAACCCGTGGGCGGAGATTTCATGGTTTTTATAAATTTTTGCAACCTCATCCGCATCAACTCTTATATCGCGGTGGAGAAGTCCTGAGTTTATATGAAACGTTCCGCGGATTCCGAAGCGGTCGAATATCTCAATGAGCTTTTCGTCCTCGCGGTAGCCGTCATCAAAGCTCATCGTGACGGCGCGGCGCTTGCCGCCCGGGTATCTGTTGAAAAGTATCACAAAAATCACATCCTTATAAATGGAGTATAGCACAAAAACTTAGCCGTTGCAATAAAAGAGAACTTATGATAAAATATATTGGATTACAAAAAAAGGACAGGATAAAGAGATGCTTAAACCTGAAAACATAAAAAGAATTGTCATAAAAATCGGAACGTCAACGCTCACCCACAGAACGGGAAGGCTCGATCTTCGCCATCTTGAAACGCTTGCGCGCGTACTTTCCGATATCAAGAATATGGGGCTTGATGTAACGCTCGTGACATCGGGCGCAATCGGTGTCGGGATGTCAAAACTCGGAATGACGGAAAGGCCAAAGGAGCTGCGATATAAGCAGGCGGCGGCATCTGTCGGGCAATGCGAGCTTATGCACATCTATGATAAATTCTTCCTCGACTATTCTCAGGTAGTCGGGCAGATTCTTATAACAAAGAGCGATATTGTTGAGGAAAACCGCCGTGAAAAGGTCGAAAACACCTTTGAGGCGCTCTTTGAGCTTGGCGCAATCCCGGTTGTAAACGAAAATGATACCACAGGCGTCGATGAAATCCTCTTTGGCGATAATGACACGCTTTCTGCAGAGGTTGCGGCGCTTGTCGGAGCTGACCTTCTCATTATCCTTTCAGATATAGACGGGCTCTATGACAGCGACCCGCGCGAGAACGAGGATGCGAAAATCATCAGACGCGTCACGGGAATAAACGATGAAATCCGCGCTCTTGCAGGCGGCGCAGGAACAAAGCTCGGAACGGGAGGTATGGTCACGAAGATTCACGCCGCAGAGGTTTGCTTTGAAAACGATATCCCGATGGTCATAACAAACGGCGCAGAGCTTGAAAGTGTTTATGACATACTCGCAGGCAGAGTTTCGGGAACTCTTTTTATGAAAGAGGAGAACTGATATGTCTTCATTCATATGCCCCGTGTGCCGCACGGGGCTTTTGAAAACCGAAAAAACGTATGTATGCGAAAATGGGCATAGCTTTGACATTGCGAAAAAAGGTTATGTCAATCTTCTTATGTCTCAGGCAGGCGGTCAGCACGGCGACGACAAGACGATGATAGTCGCACGGGCAGACTTTCTTAACCGCGGTTTTTATGACATTCTGTCGCGTAGAATATGTGAGTGTGTGGATGAGCATTGCGGACACGGCGCGAGAATTCTTGACGCAGGCTGCGGCGAATGTAAGTATACTGCGGATATATACGAGTATCTCACACGCGAAGGAAAGATGGCTGAGGTTATCGGTATCGACATATCAAAGGAAGCACTCGGATATGCAAAAAGGCGGACGAATAAGCTGCAGCTTGCTGTCGCCAGCACAGCAGATATGCCTGTGGAGAGCAAGAGCGTGGATGCTGTTGTGAATATTTTCGCTCCGTTTTCGGCCGGGGAGTTTTCAAGAGTGCTGCGTGATGATGGAATCATAATACGTGTATATCCTCTTGCTCGCCATCTCTGGGAGCTCAAAGAGCTTATATATGATGTGCCTTACGAAAACCCTGAAACGGATATGGAGGAGCAGGGGCTCTGCGTTGTTGCGCGTTATGAAGTAAAATATAAAATGGATTTTGAGACAAACGAGGATATAATGAGCCTCTTTAAGATGACGCCATATTTCTATCGAACAGGCGATGAGGACAAGAAAAAGCTTGAGCGCGCATCAAATCTCACCTGCCGCGCAGAGTTTGGAATAGTCGTTTATAAGAAGAAATAAGCAATAAGCTCGCGGAAACTTTCCGCGAGCTTGTTTTTCGGGTTAACCCCTTGACAAAATAAATCGCATATGCTAACATAAGATTGACAAACAAATAACAAAGTGGGGGTGGGGCAGAAAACAGGAAAGAGAAAACTTAAAAATTGAATAGGACGGTCAGAGGCAAGATTTGAGCCGAATCAAAAAGATTCGCGAAAAGCAAACAAGAACAGGAAGCCATAGAGGATTTTGACTTGAGAAAAGGAGGAACCCCCGATGACTAAAACGACGTTAAAGAAACTGACATCATTATTGCTTGCTTTTACGATGCTTTGCGGCATCATTGTAATCGATACCTCTTCATATGCTGCGGACGTTGAAGCAACAGAAAAAATTGAAGAGCCGCAGATAGATTTAACAACTGCAGATTATCCGATAATGTTAGGCAACCGCATAAACACTGCGAGACTTACAAAAATCGGTAAATACAGTAAATTGACCGCAGAAGAAAAGAGCGCTGTATGTGAGTATTATGACTTAACCGACAGCGCTTTTGTTGCAGCCGAAAAGCTTGGTTACAATATAATGGACAGTGCACGAATAATCAAAGCGGCAAATGCCGCGGAAGTCTCGCCTGCCGAATACAAAGAATATGTTGAAAGCTATGGCAGCGAAGAAGAAGCGAGCTTTCAATTACAAGGTTATCGCTTGTATGAAAACAAAATAGCAGAAAGCTACAAGGCAGAATTTAAAACCTTGATGAAAGAGGGATATGACGTCTTTAACCTGCGCAATACGTATAATGTTGCGCAGTATGTCGGAACGGATATATCATCAATCGTTCCAAGCGAAAAAACAATACAAAAAGGAGAAAATGATACTGAATTTGAGAAATACGCGAAAAGCTATTTCTGCGATGCCGAAAAACTCGAAACGATTATTGCGAAAAAAGGTGTTTCTCAAGAATCTCTCATCAGGACAAGCAGTCCGCAAATTATGCAAACAGAAACGGTGGAGCTTGCGGAAATCCCCGACTCCGTTCAGGCAACAGCTTCTGCTTCAAGCTCGACGGGCGATGATATGCAAAACAGCTATCTTGAAGCTAATAAGCATGAATTTATCTCTGCGCCGTCAAGCTATCTTGCAGATAAGAATGAGCTTGTCAGCGGAACGAGCGGAGGACTTTCTTACAGAGAAGATATTTTGGACTTTGAAGGAAAGAACGGCTTAAATGTGGATTTGGATATTATGTTCGTTCCCAATTCAAATATGTATTACGGTTTGTATCGCAACAGACAAATCTTCGATTGGTATAACTTTACCGATGTGGACCAATACCCCGATGACAGATCGCTCGGTGTCGGTTGGTATTTCAATCTTCCATACCTTACAAACAATTATGAAAAAGAAAGCCTCGATGAGGACGCTGAATCCGTGCGTGTTCTTCGCTATCATGCAAGAGACGGAGGGGCATATAAAATTGTCTCAGATGATGACGGAGATATTTATACTATGACCCTTGAAGATTATCCGAGAGAAGATATACAGGTTTTGCGGATAAGCACGGGAACATTAAGATACAGAATCACTTTTGCAAACGGGAACTATCAGATAATAGATAAATACGGAAGAATGACCGAAGAGGGAGACCGCTTCGGGAACAAAATAGCCTATGAATATTACATAGGCTACGGAGCATTCTATGAAGGCGGATTAAAGAAGATAACGGACACTCTTGGAAGAGAGTTTGAAGTATTTTATCAACTGAATCCGAACGGTAATAAGGATTGCCTTGTAAAAATAGGATTCGAAAACGAATTGCTTGCACAGTTTTCACTTGCGGCAGCCGATGATGACGAACCGTATTTGCTTGAGTATATGAATGTAGGGCCCGGAAGAACAATATTTACATATGCCTGCGACGAAGACGGGAATATAGGGCACGAGTTTGTTTGCACAGACCAGCCGTTTTTCAGTCCGGTTATCACAACCTCTGACGGTGTGAACACGATTCTGAATATTTCGGCAATCACATATAACACGGGACTTACAAGCAGGTATCTTTTTGAAGAAGTGCATGTAAACAATGGCATTGGCGGAGTTAAAAAGGTTTTGCGCGTTGATGAAAGATATGAGAGCATGACAAGCGCTGCAGTAACTGACCCGAATGACATTATGAAGCTTACGGCATATGAGTATGGCGATGATTACTCGGGATATTCAAAGAGAATAACCGCGCCTTCCACGAATATGGAGCTATATGCCGACCCGAATGAGCTTCCGGCAGGTTTTACATATCATGTAAGCAGGATACAAAACGGAGTAGAAACAAAAACCACATACAACAATGAGCACCTTCCGATAAAAACAGAAACAATTATCAAGGGTGAAACCTCGGCACAAGATACACAATATGCATATGAGGATATCACTTATGACCAATATGAGCTTCCGATAAAGCGCGAACGATATAGCGGTGCATATATAGCAGAGACGGATGAATATAATATCGAAAGCACCGAGCAGTTTGAATATGACAGCAAGGGCAACCTCATAAAATCATGGAGTGTATATGCCGATGGCGAGAAGAACGACGAATATGCAACGGTATATACCTATGACAGCACATATAATCTTCCTCTGTCTGTAACATATAAGCGCGATGCCGACACAACGGTGACGGAAAACTACACGCTTTCAACCGACAAAAAAACCGTTACCGAAAAAACAGTTTCGGAAAACGGAGCTCTCAAAGAGAAGACGCAATATACATATGACACATACGGAAATGTGACGAAGGAGCGCAAATACAAAAACGCAACGCAGTATATCGACATAAACTACGATTACACAGATACAGCAGGTGCGACGCGACCGAGAAACACCTCCTTCAGTGGCGCATATCTCACAAAAATGTGGCAGGCCGGAGGAAATGATATTGACGGGAACGCCATAGGTAATGTAGAATATACATATCAGTATGATGATATGGGTAATCAGACAAAGGTCACCGACCCACTTGGCAACAGTACATCATACACCTATGACCAATATCGCAGACTTACAAGGATAACCAATCCCGATAATACAAGCCAGACCTTTGCCTATACGCTCACAACAACGGCAAATGAGACGTTGCACACCAATGAGGTAGGCACACAGCTGAAATATGTCTATGACCCGGCGCATAATCTTCTTGACATACTCGACATAACCACGGGCGAGAGCCTTGCAAGCTATGATTATGACCAGTGGTACAGAAAAGTCGCAGAGCGCAACGTTCAGCTTGAAGCTTCGAGCTTTGAAACGACATACACATATGACATATTCAATCGTGTAACTCAGAAAGAAACGAAGAGCACATGGCCCGATGTTGCAACTGTCGCAAAAGAAACCTATTCCTATGACGATGGCGAAATCTCACCGTATATCATCACAACGCATACAATAGTCGGCGATAACTTCGCCCCAAGCATAGTTACAAAAGAATATATCAACAAACACGGTAACGTAGAAAAAATCGGTTACGTTACAGGCAATAACGAATATTTCACGACATACGAATACGACTATCTCGGAGCGAAAACAGAAGAACTCGCCGCAATAGCTGACCAGAAGGATTGGACGAACGAGTTCACAAGCAAGTGGGACTATGACTATGCCGGAAGGGTTCTGCGCCAGTATAACGCAAATAACAATTTCATATCGTACGAATACGATTGGCTCGGCAGAGTAACAAAGGCGTATGATGCCGTCGCAAACACACTCTCAACACCGTATTACACCGCGTATCTTTATGACGATCTCGGAAACGTAATTCAGGAAACAATTCCCCAA
>JAFSIZ010000013.1 GCA_017439555.1 Oscillospiraceae bacterium
AAATGATCATTAACGCCATATGCTTTCGCATTAAACGCATACGTTGTAACGTTATCTTCCGCAAAAGCGGTGATTCTTCCCGCCGGAAGGATGGATATCATTATGCACAACGATAAAAATAATGATAAAAATCTTTTCATTTGATAACTCCTTTCGATATAGCCCTCCTTGCCTAAAGGGAGGGGGACCGCCGTATGGCGGTGGAGGGATTGTCCCCAAAGGGAACTTTGCTCAGTTCCCTTTGTAACCCTCCACGCTTTTGCCGCTCGGCGCACAGCGGATGAATTATCGCACTCATCACAGAGACTTGCGTAAACGGCAAAATTAAAATTTTGCCCACGCCGTCTTGTCTGTGATTTCGCTGTAATTCATTAGCGCTTGTGCTTATAGGCGGCATTTCTGAGCCAGAACGTTAGCGTTTTTTTAGTCGTGAAGGGCAAGGGCATCTGCCCTTGCCCTTCGTAAGGAATACTATTTATCGTAAATTACCGTGCCGTCAGAAAGAATTGCGTAGCCTGTTACATCTACGTTTCCGATATCATCAACAACGGTAAACTGTGCTGCGTCTGTTGTCATTGCAACGCGCTTTGTTCCGAACGCAATGCCCTTTTCAACAGCATCTTCAAGGCCTACAAACTCTGCCATATATGCAGTGTTGCCGTCAATCGCTTCTGCCATTGTGCTGAGGATAATGCTGAATTTGTTTCCGGTAAATACCGGCTCTTCATCTGCAAACACAGCTGTAAGCTTGCAAGCTTCCCATACGTTGAAGGTGTATTCTTCATCAAGGCTTATGATGCGGGTTACTTCTCCAACAGTCTTTGTCCAGCACTTGAAGACTTTGCCTTCCGGAACAGTTGCCTTACAGATTACCTCTGTACCGTAGGTGTAGCTGCCCTTGCCCGTGCCGTCAACTACATCAATCGCATAGAGTGTTGTCGGCTCTGCATACTTTGCAACGAACATAAGATTTTCCGTCGGTGCGTCTTGTCCCGCTACAAATTCCGCGCCATTGCCGTACTGTACCCACTTGGAAGCTGTGCCGTAGCCTGCCATTGACGGAAGCGGAGGCATCTTGCCGCTCTCTATAGAAACATCTGTAAGAAGCTGACCGTTTGCGTTGTAGAAGCTTTCACGCGCGACAGTTGCTGTGCTGTTCTCAGGTTCGTACACTGCAACAAGGTTTGTAACCTCTGTTGTCGGCATAAACTCAACAGTTGCGTTTCTTGTTACAATCAGCTTTTTATCGCTGAGTGCCTTTGCCCAGTAACGGAAGGTATATCCCTCTTTTGTCGGTGCAGTGTAGCTGTACTGTGTTCCGAGCGGAACTGCAGTATCCGCTTTGAGAAGCGTTGTTTCGTTCATTTCTACCGTACCGCCTACAACTGCGGAATAGAAGTTTACCTTTGTCTTAGCCTCTGTAAACGCCTTTGTTTCATCTTCGGTGTATCCGTTTTCACCGGTAAACTCATTTGTGAACTGCTCGTCTTCTTCCGGAGCTGTGACAGTAAGCGTTGCGCCCATTGCGACCGTTCCGTCAGAAAGTGTTGCGTTGATTACGGTTGTACCGGCATTCTTTGCGGTTATAGCACCGGTATCTTCATTAACTTCTGCAACGTTTGTGTTAGAGCTTGAGTAAGTAACATCTTCGGTAATAAACTCAAAAGTGAAAACATCATATCCAACCGAGCGATAAGTGTTGAAAGTCGTGTTACCTGCTCTTTTATTTACCTTTGCATTGGCTGTTTTTCCTGCTTCAACAGTAAGATTATCAAGAATAACAGCCATAGACTGTATCGAATTACGAGCACTTCCCGACACTCGTGATTCCCTCAGGAACAGGCAGTCAATATTCTGACTTGTGCCTGCAGATTCTTCAGACTTATTGAAAATCAATATATATTCGCCCTTTTCAAGAGGGATGTTATTCTTTGCAAAACCCTGACCGTTTGGGGCAACATTACCATAATCATCAACAGTTGAAAAATCAACCTCTTCATAAATCGGCACGAGATCGGGATCTGCAAGGGCATCATTGATATCTCCGTCTGCAAAATACACCTCGTGATCCTGGGTTGCTTTGAGAAGATATGCGCTTCCTTTCGGTCCGTTTGCCACTTTGCGTACAATGGCAGAAATGTTATAGCTTCCGCTTTCCGGAACGTTTAACATAAGCGCAACCCACGGGTTAGCCTCTGTTGTTGCAAGCTGCACAAAATTGTCCTTCATCGTGGATGAAGAAGCCGCAGCCCCTGCATAATATTTCCACATTCCTGCGGTTTCACCATAGGTTACATTTGTCAGCTTGTTATTCGACAATGCATTGTCACCGTTATAAGTGTTTGTTCCGTTCTTTGCACCAAAGAAATATGCAAACTCATAAGCACCATAAACTTCTACTTCGGTTGAAAGGATATTGCCAACCTTTGTTGCATCATTTAAGGTTGCCGAAATAGTTGCTTTACCGGCTGCTTTTGCTGTTACAATTCCCGTCGAGGAATCAACAGATGCAACAGTCGGGTCAGAGCTTGTGAATGTGTAGCCTGACTTTACCGTATTGTCCGTTTGAACGGTTACTTCTGCTGTGGGAAGATTCATAATATATGCAGAAGCGGTTGTTGTACCGCCTACGGGAATAGTAGCATTTGCTACCTCAACCACGCCGGTGTACGCAGAGGTAAATGTTGTTTCCGTAGTTTCTGTAATGCCCGATGTTGTCAGCCTGATATACGTTGGAGTCAGAAGATAATTCGAAGAGGAGGCTTCAGTACAATAAATCAACACTGTATGGATGCCCGCATCAAAATAAATCTCTTTGTAAGCAAAAGACGGGTTGGTTTTTGAAAAATCCCGTTCTGTTCCCCAGCCCGGCTGCGGTGTCATCGTAGTTATCCCGGCCGAGACTCCCGATGTGTGCGTCTGAGTATAAGCTTGGACCATCTGTATGCCCTTGCTTTTTGCTGCCTCTATATCTGTCAGGTCGGTATTTCCGGGTAGAATATACGCCGTTCCCTTTGCTCCGTTGCCACGTTGTGCTGCTTTCAAGACGACATCATAAGTTCCTGCAATTGGAACATTGAAGTCAAACGCTATCCATGAGCCGGTTGCACATGATATTTCAGTAAAAGAACCAACTCTACCGTTGTATCCGGATATATTATAGCTTGAATTAAGCTTCATTGAGCCTCCGGTTTTGGAAAATACCGCATCTGCCGGGATGGTTGACCAGTAGTCGCCATGATTGTAGTAAAACGGGGTGAGACCATATATAAATCTATACGGATCCGCAGTCTCCGCTCCTGCGGAAATCACCACGCTCGGCAGCATTGCTACTACCATACAAATTGCTATTGCGAGGGATAATAATCTTTTCTTCATTGTCATTCTCCTCCAAAAAATATAAAATTAATATATGTAAATTTCCGTTTCCGGAAAGTTTCTTTTATATTTCTCCTATT
>JAFSIZ010000014.1 GCA_017439555.1 Oscillospiraceae bacterium
AATAGGAGAAATATAAAAGAAACTTTCCGGAAACGGAAATTTACATATATTAATTTTATATTTTTTGGAGGAGAATGACAATGAAGAAAAGATTATTATCCCTCGCAATAGCAATTTGTATGGTAGTAGCAATGCTGCCGACAATGGTACTTTCTGCAGGAGCGGAAGGCGTTGACGCGGAATATAGAATTGTTTATGAGTTTTCGAATAAGCCAACGGGAGTGGCAGATTCTAATTTAACAAAAAAACCAATTTCCGCTTTTTCGTATGCAAACACAGCCGGGTTGTTTGAGTTTTTTGCATCATCATATACAAGTGCTTCCCAAGATATTTGGGCTGGTGACACAATATTAAGGTTATCTACAGGAGGTTGGGTTGCCTTTAAGCTTAGAGTTCCTGTGGAAAACATATATAATCTCAGCTTGTTCACTAATAACCATACTGACAACAAAGCAACGGTTTTCAAGGCTTATCTCACACCATTAAAACATTATCCAAACCTTTCTTCTGATAATATTTCTGCTGCCAAAACTCACCCTGATACAAAACAACTTGCAACTGCGGATTATACAGGGACAACAAATACTGTTAACGCTAAATATTTCACTACATCTGGTGTGAATTTAACAGCAGAAGAATATATTTTGATTATCGAAGCAAATGATATTGTGCGCATTTTAGGATTTGTTCTTTCGACATCCGGTGCAAAAAACAATGTTGGCACTTCGGGTCTTGTAGATAATGGGGATAGCTCGATATACACAGGCATACTTTCTGTTGAGGGCGACGTTACAATTCTTGAAAAGGGAGAAAGTGTGCAGGCAAGTGCGAAACTTTATAAAGTAGCTGATGGATATAACGGTGTCAGATCTGTTGCGCATAACAAAGCGCTTGTTGATGAGAGCAAAATTATCTACGAAAGCAATGATCCATCCGTTGCAACAGTAGATGCTGAAACCGGTGTTGTCACCGCAGTTGGAGTTGGTACGGCAACCATTACTGCAAAGCCTGCAGATGTAACCTACGGAAGTGTTATCGGCGCAACGATCACTATACCCGAACCCGAGGTGATTATGCCGGAATATAGAATTATTTATGATTTTGGAAATGGGAATAATGGAGGAAGCGCGATTCCGGCTACTATTCCGGGAACAAGTACAAAACCGACAACAAATGATATTGCATATACAGACACATGGGGGCTGTGGGAATATCATGCATCGGCAGGAGCTGTTTCAGGACAGGTTCAAGGAAATCGTTCAGATTTGTATACCACGTCTACCAATACATGGTATGCACTCAAGATAAGAGTTCCGGTCTCTAATACATACAAGATAACCTATGTGAAATATCAGTACAAGGCAAATGGAGGCTATGGTGTAGGTGATGTTTATTTTCTTAAATTGACTGACGAGTTAAGACAGCTAACAAATGATAATGTTTCTTCAGCGATGAGTGTGGATAATAAGATTTTCGCTGATGTCGACTATGACCAAACGGCAAATAACGCGGGAACTGCTTTAGTGGGTACTCTCAGTGAAGCAAGGACACTTGATGCAGGTGAATATATAGTAGTGTTTAATGCAACGGGAAGAAGTAAAGCGAATACTTCGGGAACCGGATATAATCAATCTCCTGCTGCGATAATTCTCTCAACATCCGGTGCACAGAATACGACAAACGGTAGTGTTTACGATAAAGATACGCCGATATATACCGGAACTGTTGCGGTTAACAAGTCAAAACTTCTTATTGGCGAGAATTCAAATGCAGAAGCTACTATTTATACAGTTGCAGATGCTTACTATGCGGGAACAAGAAACTATGGAAACAACAAAAAAGCTATCACAACTGATATGATTTTTGAAAGCTCAAATCCATCTGTTGCAACTGTTGATGAAACATCGGGGGAAATTACTGCAATCAGTGAAGGAACGACTGTGATTACAGCGGAGCTTACTGATGGCACCATGGGAAGCACTGTTGGCGCAATTCTTATGGTAGTAAAGCCTGACGAGCAGTTCACAAACGAATTCACCGGTGAAAACGGATACACCGAGGATGAAAATAAAGCATTTACAGAAGCCAAGACAAAGGCAAACTTCTATTCCGCAGTTGTGGGCGGTACGGTAGAAATGAACGAAACAACGCTTCTCAAAGCGGATACAGATGTTGCTCTCGGAACACAGTACAGCTACACTGCACCGACAAAAGAGGGATATACCTTCCGTTACTGGGCAAAGGCGCTTACTGATGAAAAGCTGATTGTAACAAGGAATGCAACTGTTAAGTTTATGCCGACAACAGAAACAACAAATCTTGTTGCAGTTTACGAGCCGGAAAACGGCGCAACAGTTACCGGTGAAAGCTTCTACAATGCAAACGGTCAGCTTCTTACAGACGTTAAGATAAGTGCTGAAAAAATGCCGCCGCTTCCGTCAATGACGGGCTACGGAACAGCTTCCGCTTGGGTGCAGTATGGCACGGGTACAGAATTTGCTGAAGGCGCAGACGCTCCGACAGAGAACCTTATGTTCGTTGCAAAGTATGCTGAACCGACAGAAACATTCGTAATTAATGTTGAAGGCGGCTCAGGTACAGGTAACTACGCCTACGGTCAGGAAGTAACCTGCACGGCAGAAGTTCCGACCGGAAAAGTGTTCAAGTGCTGGACAAAAACTCCTGTAGGTGGCACGGCAAAAATTATAAGCCTTGATGAGGAGTACACCTTCAACGCTTGGGAGTCCTGTACAATTACGGCTGTATTTGCCGATGAAGAGCCGGTATTCACAGGAAATAAATTCAGCATCATTCTAAGAAAAATGACAGAAAAGGTTGGCGGCAACACTGCATATATGGCAGAGTTTGTAGGTCTTGAAAACGCCGTTGAAAAGGGAATTAAGTTCGGAACGAAGCGCGTTGCAATGACAACCGATGCAGCACAGTTTACGGTTGTTAATGATACAACAGTAACTGACATAACGGGTTATGCAATTCTTTCCGACGGCACGGTAATTTACGACAAATAATATTCCGTAAAAGGGCAGGGGCGTGTGCCCTTGCCCTTTTACGACTCCAAAAACGCTAACGTTCTGGCTCAGAAATGCCGCCTATAAGCACAAGCGCTAATGAATTACAGCGAAATCACAGACAAGACGGCGTGGGCAAAATTTTAA
>JAFSIZ010000134.1 GCA_017439555.1 Oscillospiraceae bacterium
GATATAAAAGAAGGAAATGTATATCTCTTTACATACTTTGACGAAAACAACCCGACAGACATATTTGAGGTAACGAGCTATGACACTTCTACCCTGAAGCTGAAAAATGTTGAAGGAGATATGTGGAAACGCTTTCAGAAATACATAAATGACGGAAGCTATGAAAAAGCAGAACAAGAACGCAGAAATAGACTTGGCTTGGCTGATGAAATTATGGAAGAAGAAAATCTTCCACCATTAGAAAATGATTCGCTTATATATTTAATAATGCCGCTAATAAATCGTAATACTTTTTATATTTTCGTTTTGCCGATAATTATTGGCTTGATATTGGGAATAAGCCTTTGGAAAATCAAGAAAACCTATATTTTGTCAGGTGTTATGATTGTTGTGGGTGTAGTATGGTGGTGTGTTTTATCTCAAATCAACACTCACGGTAGTGAAGGACCGGGACTTTTAGCTTTGATGTATTCTTTAATGTCAGTTGCTTTTGTGATTGTTGAAGTAATTAAGTTTATTATCGGAAAGATAAAAACAGGGAGCTGAGATTATGAAAAAAGTAATTAGTATATTATCGCTCGTTGCAAGCGAAAAGCTCCGCGCCGAAGGCATTAAGATTGATGAACTGACAAAAGATCAGGAAGAATATCTTAAATCGTGGTAAAAGAAAAGGGAGGTTTGGGAATGAAAATGCTGAGAGACAGATTCTGGATATGGGGGCATCCGAAGAATTGTTTCTATGAGTTGGGTGTTACAGATCGCGAGTCGGATAAATCATATTGCGACGGGATGGAGTATCTCGGTGCAAAGAATATATTCTTCGTACCGATGGATTTCAAGGTCGATAAAGAAAAGGAGACGGCTCTTGCAAAGAATGTCGCTGAGCTCGGCTGGTCTATCAACTGTGCGGCGGCTCATCCCGAAAATGTCACTGAAATTGCAGAGCTTAAGAAAAAATATGCTAACATAAGAATCGGCATATTCGATGATTTTTTCAACGAGGAGAACAAAGCCAATAATTATCATCTCTATACCCCCGAGAAAATGGCGGAATTTCGCGAGGAGCTGCATCGCGCTGGTCTTGAAATGTGGATGGTTCTCTACACGAAAAATTTCTCTGTCGGTATGGATGTCGTCAAATCATTTATAAAGGAATTTGACGGAATATCATTCTGGTTCTGGGAAAGAACGAGCCACGAGGATATAGACAGAAATATAGATATATTCCTTGAACTGGCAAAAGAGAAAAAGAAGCTCGTCGGCTGTTATCTTTATGATTTCGATAAGAGCGCGCCGACAGACTCCGAAATCGTTCTTTATCAGCTCGATAAATATAAAGAGCTTATAAAGAAGAATGAGATAGAAGGTGTTATCCTTCATACAAACGGCGTCATAGCAAAGGGAGAGCAATATGAAGCTGTCGCCGCCGCGAGAGACTGGATGCAGAAAAACGGCGACGAAGAAATATAGAGAAAAAATAAAAAGCACTTGCAAATCATATTTGCAAGTGCTTTTTGGTGACCCGTAGGAGAATCGAACTCCTGTTACCGCCGTGAAAGGGCGGTGTCTTAACCGCTTGACCAACGGGCCATATGTTGCGAGGCAAGATATTTCCTGCCTCGCGATATGGTAGCGGCGGCTGGACTTGAACCAGTGACCGTTCGGGTATGAACCGAATGCTCTAGCCAACTGAGCTACACCGCCATATCGTGCTCCGATGAAAGAGCTTTGTTATTATAATACACTTTATCGGAATTGTCAACCATTATTTTAAAAATTTTTTTAAAAGACCGAAAAAAGTCGCTTTGAAAAAGTTGGCAAAAAGTTGGCGTGCCAAAAAATAAATTTGTGGTATAATACACATCGTTACATGAGAAAAGGCGTGTAACACAGAACGTGAAAGCGATGCCGGGGGCGCACGCCCGCAGAGCTTTTGCGAGATGCAACCGCGTTGGTGGCAGTGTGGAATGAGAAAGAGCGGAGTAAGATGTCGTCGCTTTTATGCGCGCGAAAGACAGGCGACCTTACCGCAGGCGGCACGATGCCGCGTTTGCCTTCATACCAAAGCTGACAGTTGCAAAAAAATTTTTTAGGGGGGTACTCTGACTGTGTTTGATGAAACCAACAAAACAGAAGAGCAGGATATTGAGTTTGCGGAAAACCTGTCCGGAGACGAATATTCTGAAATTGAAGATTCCGGAATCGGCGACCATACCGATGCGGAAGACGAAATGGGCGGAACGCTCAGAATAAAATATAACGGCGAGGAGCGGGACATCACAATGGATGAGGCTCGCACCCTTGCCCAGAAGGGACTCAATTATGACCATGTCGTAGCGGAGCGGGACACGAAATACCGTCGTGAACTCGATTTTCTTGACAGGGTCGCGGCAGAGCAGGGCATGACAAGAGCGCAATATATGGCGTCTGTCGAGGGCGGCGCTGCGATGCACAACGGAGAAGATTACACAACGGCTCAGAGCGTGGCTTCGCAACGCGCTGCTGCGCAGATAGAGCGCATCAGGGAGAGTGTCGGTTTTTCCGGACCATGGGGCAAGCTTTTCGGAAAATATCCATCGCTTTCGCGTGAAAACGCTTATGCACAGCTGTCGGATGCTGTGAAAGGCGGAATGACTCCGCTTGAGGCGTATCAGGCAAAGCTTCTTGAGGACAAAGAGGCGGAGCTTAAAAGCGCAAGACACAGCAATGAAGCGGCAAGACGCTCCGTCGGCTCTCTCGAGGGGGATGGAGACGGTGAGGAGCCGGACGATTTTCTCATAGGCTTCAATTCAATTTATGATTAAAAAAGAAAGGAAATTAAAAAATGGCAACGAACTTACATTCAAAATATTCAAAGAGCATTGAGGAGCACTACACCTTAGACAGTGTACTCAACGGCTGGCTTGCAAAAGATTATTCTTTCGCAGGCGTTAAGACAGTCAGAGTCGTAACCCCTGTTACGGTTCCTATGTCTGACTACACACGCAGCGGCGCAAACCGCTATGGATCACCGAAGGAGATGGAGGACATTGTCCAGGAGCTCACACTCACACAGGACAAGAGCTTCACGCTCACAATCGATAAGGGCAACAATGCGGATCAGAACGGAGTCAAGGCTGCAGGTAAGATGCTTGCACTCCAGATTGCGGAAAAGGCGATACCGCTTATGGACAGCTACAGCTTAAAGCGTCTTTCACAGCTCGGCGGCAAGATTGTCGGTAATGCGACGGCGCTCACAAAGTCAAACGTCTGCGAGAGAATCACGGCAGGTACAACCTATATGGATGACTGCGAGGTTCCCACATATGACAGAGTTCTCTTTGTGCCGAGCGAAACATATGCAAAGCTCCGCCTTTCCGAGGAGTTTAAAAGCTGTGAGAACCTTATGGACAAATCACTCCGCAAGGGGCAGGTTGGTACATACGACAATATGCACGTTGTCAAGGTTCCGCGCTCACGCTGGCCGGAGAACGTGAACTTTATGATTGTACACAAACGTGCGGCGTGTGCGCCTATCAAGTTCAAAGATTCAAAGTATCATCAGGATCCGCCCGGCATTTCCGGCTCACTCATCGAAGGAAGACTCTATTATGACCTCTTCGTCTTCGGTGCGAAGTGTGACGGTGTATACGTCGAGGTAAACACTGCAAGCGGCGCAGGCACTATCTGTGAAATACCTGAAATTTCGACTTCGGGTGCAATCACCTGTGCAACGGCCGGTGCGACAATCAAGTATACAACCGACGGATCGGACCCGAGATATTCCGCAGCGGCAAAAATCGGCACTGAGGCAGATATCACGGAGGAGGGCACAACTGTCAGAGCATACGCATTCAAGGATGGGGCTTTCCCGTCAGCGGTTGCAGAAACAACACTTTAATTTTTAAGTGTGCCGGCGGAGCGGGGATAACCTCGCTCCGCTTTTTCTATGAAAGGAGATTTTGAAAAAATGAAAGCATATGATATATACAAGAGGACCTGCGCAATCATGTTTGAGCGCGAGGGCGAGGACAAGAGCTTTGCGGAAAATTTCATCGGAGTTCTCAATGCGCTTATCTGCGAGGCACTGCCATATGAAAATGCACATCGCGCAAGCCGCGGCATAAAAGAACTGGGAGCAGCGCCGCAGATCAGAAGCACGGACGAAGAGGTGGATATGTGCGAGGGAATCTGTGCCATCGCGTTGCCTTATGGAGTGGCATCATATTTCTATCAGGATGACGGCGAGGGCTATAAATCGGCAGCATACCGTGAACGCTTCATAAGCGCCCTCAACGAAGCGGCACGCTATAGCTTTTCCGATATAACAGACGTATATGGAGGTGAGGGAATATGAACGGTGAAATTATGAGAGAAACCTTTTTATCGCTTATAACAGCTGATTTATATATAGTCATAGCCGCGGTTTATGGCATATGCTATGCGCTTAAAAAGGCAAGCTTTTTTGACGATCGATTCATTCCGCTTGCGGCAATAATTCTCGGCATAGGCTTTGAGCTGCTTGCATTTGCCGCAGCAGGAGGAGCTGTTCTGGAGTTTATATTGCGCGGAATCATATCCGGTATGGCGGCGGTTTATTGCGCCAATATTATAAAACAGATTGGGGATGGAGGAAAATGACATCAAAGACCCTGGAGGGCGGAAAGCTCTATAGCGTGCCTATGGTAGATATCGAATATATAGGATATTTCTATGCTGCAAACGGAAATGAGGAAATTAAAAATGCACGTGCGCGCATAGCGAAGCTGCGCGGCAGAACACCGGACTTTCTTATGAATGCCGAGTTGTTTGATTTTGACACAAGAGCCGCGGCAAGCGATGTCGTGTCGGGTGGGGCGATTCACCGCCTGACAGAAAGCTACGGGATTGCGTTTCCGGGCAACAAAACAGCTGTTTTTTCATATAAGAACAATGTTGCTGCGTCTGATTATGTCGGTGCGTATCCGGTGCTTGTCAGAAACGGCAGTGCGGAGAACTCAATCCCGGAAGGAATAACGGGAAAGCGCGGCAGGACAGCACTCGGAGTTTCGGACAGAGAGCTTTATATTGCGCTCATACCAGACAGCACAGGTGCGACACTCGGAACACTCAGACGAGCCTTTGTTTCTGCAGGTGCTGAAAACGCTATAAATCTCGACGGTGGGGGCAGTACACAGTTTTATGCGCCGCTTGGCAATCATTTTTCAGGCAGACGTGTGCGCGGCTTCATCGGGATATGGATACGCGGCGGAGATATCAGATATGTAAAGGTGAGAACGAGCCTTAATGTGCGAAGTGCACCGGGGATATTGAACAAGCGTGTCGGCAGGCTTTATAACGGAGATGCCGTTACAGTGCTTGAGGAAAAGAACGGCTGGGCGCGAATATCATCGGGCTGGGTTTCCGCAAAATATCTTGTGAAGAAGACATAGGAGCAGGGAGAACGGAAGATGGAATATGTAACCTGTGAAACGTGTGCAGTGCACCGGGAGAAGATAGATGAGCGGCTGAATCAGGGCGATGTGAGGTTTGAGCGGCTTGAAACAAAGCTCGACACGCTCATATCGACAAATCGCCTGATTGCCGGCTCGATAATCGGCGGAGTGGTTACGATTATCGTGACACTGCTGCTGAAGGGCATATAAGAAATTGACGAGGGGAGAAGTGTGTGGTAAAATTAAATAAAACATATGCTTCTCCTTTGAATTTGAAAACAAAAGAAAGGAAGAAGATATATGAGAAAAAGTAATAGAATGAAGTGGCTTGGCGTTCTGGAAAAGCAAATGCGACCGCATAAAGAAACGTTTATGGATTATGCGCCGTCAGAGCTGCCACCCGGAAACGCGAAAACGCGCACAACAGCGCAGATATTGCCTGCGCAGAGCAAGGCGGCGAGCACTTCGGGAAAGAAAAGAACCTTTGGGACGAGCTTGGCGGAAAGCATAGATGTGCCGGACCTTACATCGGGCTATGATTGGCAGAACGACCAGCAGGAGCGACTCAGGCGCTTCGGCATAAAGCCAACAGCGCACACTGCGCCGACCACACCTCAGACAACAAGAACGCAGAACAGAAATACATATGCCGCGAGGCAACAGGCAGAACAGGATGAGCCCTTAATCACAACTTTGCCAAACGGCGAAGAGGTTTTCACCCCAAAAGGCGAAGCAGCCTTCCTCGAAGGCTTTGCGAGCATCTATGAGGATGAGCCAACCACACCTCAGGCAACAAGAACGCAGAACAGAGACGCATATGATTCGCGCGTCCGCGCAGCATATGCGGAAAGAGAAAGACAGAACGGGATATTTCCTAAAGCAGAGCTTCATCCTGCACCTGCGTGGTATTTGCCTGAAAAAGAAACAAATGATCCGATAATGCAGGTGGGAAATGAATATGGCACAAAGATTATTGATGATATATTCAAACAAGGCTGGTCGGGTGACTATGGTGTCGAAAGGGTAACCGATCCAATGTCTCCGATATATAACAGCAGATATAGAGATGCAATTAAAGATGTATCTATGGATAGAGCAAAGGCGGATTATGTTGCCGGGATCGGGGCTGGTGGTGAATTGGCTCTTGGAGCATACTCTAACATCGATGAATATTCAGCGTATGCCGGAGGAGCGCAATTAAGTGCGTATTTGTTAGAAAAAACAGCTGCCAACGTGTTTCAGAAAGGAATGGCAAAAGCAATGAGTTATGCAGCCCCTATTGCAGGGATAGCATATACATTAGCCATCGGTGATGTTGGAGAAGCAGTTCAAACATATCAAAACCTTTCGAAAAACAATCCACGAGCAAGGCAGAGTCAAAGTGTTCTTGACTATTTGGAAGGCAGTGATTACAGGTATCTTGTCGATAATGAAAAATCGAGAGAAAAATTTATTCAGGCTTTAAGGGGTGAACTTGAAAGTTTGAAGGCGACAGAACGAATTGGGTATCTTCCTTATGAAGAAAGCGAAACTGTAAAACAACGAGCGGTTGATATGCTTATGCGAATAATTCATCTGAATGAACAGTATGAGTTATATAGCAAAAAGAGGGATGCCGGAATTCGCGAAGCAATGAAGAATTATTAAAAATAGTTTCAAGCAGGAGTGGAGAGAAAGTGAAGCTAAAAGCCGGGCAGATGTTTGATTCCGTCATTGAAAAATATTTTAAAAACATAGTTATCAATCTGATTTTTTCTGCAGTGATAACATTTTTGTTTTATATAGAATCACGGATTCCGGCAGCCGCAAACCCGGATGCAAAAGTGTTGGCTGTGATTATAGTATGCAAGATTATCGGTGTGTTGTTTTGTGCGGTCCACACTGCTTGTATTATGCATAGATTTCCGTGCAAAGATGTACGCCTGTTACTGACTGTATTTATTTGGAGTATGATCTTTTTTGCTATGGACTTCCTAATGCGTATTTGCTGTAGCAAATGGATGATTAACGAAAAGATTACAGCGGTAATATTTGCAGCAATATATATATTGCTTTCGGGGATAATGACATTCTCGCTCAGTGTATGTATATGCAAACATAAAGTGTCCCTTTTTCATCTGTTTTTCGGGAATATATGGCCTTTTTTAAAAATGACAGGATATTGTGTTGTGGTTTTTGTTATCCTGTTTGTTTTGACAGTCATTCCGGTGAATACAACGGGAGGGAAAAGAGGTGTTCGGGTTGTGCCGAAAGAGATTACCGAAAAATGGGAGCCGATAATATTATCGGCGGTGATATTTCTCTTTGTTCCGATGTATAATATCGCGATCATACAACTTTTTCAATCGATTAGCGATGCGAATAATTCATCTGAATGAACAGTATGAGTTATATAGCAAAAAGAGGGATACCGGAATTTGCGAAGCAATGAAGAATTAGCGATTCTGTAATTTTGATTTATTAAAAGTCTTCCCATACACTATACACGATGGTGATGAAATGAAAAAAACAATTTTGCTTGATTATATCATTATGACATATTTCAGGAATGTTTTAATCAACATTCCATATTCGGTGTTGATGTTTGGTATTATCGCGTTAAAACTTTTTGGTTTTGAAAACTCACGTTTTCTGCTCGTTATCCCCGCTGAGCTTATCACCGCACTTCTTTGTACGGGGTATATACTGCTCGTCTTACGTGTGAGGTTTTCAAAAATAATAAAGCTTATACCGGCTTTGCTTATCTTTTCAATTCTTCTTATCGGCACGGATTTTCTTTTAGGTGCTCTTGATGTGTGCAAAAAATTCGGTGTTGTTGGCTCACTCCTTTTATTTTCCGCGCAATACTTTTTATTCTCGGGAATATTTGTTATGTTCTTCCGTCATACTCTGACAGAACGAAAGGAGAGGTTGCTTCCGGCGATTTTAAGAAACCTTCCGAGAGTCTTTATTACACTTATCTTTTCGTGGAGTGTTTTTTTCATTCTGGTTCTTAATTGTGTCCTTTTTGTCAATAACAGGTCAGGAAAATACAGTGACGTTTTTGTTCCGAAACATATTACGGAAATATGGGAACCGCGGCTTGTCCTTGCTAACATCGCTGTTTTCATTCCAATTTGCAACCTTTCTTTTCTTGCTATGCATATATGGATGTTTCCGGACGAAGAATGATATATCTTTATTGATATCGTCAGAGAGCTGATGAAGGCGACAAAAGACCCGACGAATGAAGGGTATCTGTACGAAGCGTGTTACTGGAAACATGAAGATGCAATAAGATTTCTTATTGAAGAATACGGGTTTGAAGGATGATTCCATAACACCGACATAGCTGAGCCACCCGAGGTATATTCCTCGGGTGGCTTGATTTTATATGGGCTGTATAGTAAAATGAAAATCAAAACTATTCGCGAAGGGAAAGATATGCTTTGAAGCACACACGCTTGAGATGCGCCTGTTATGCAATGAATGTTACTATGTCCGTGGTAGGTAATTTGCCGCCGATATTGTTTCTGACGTTCAGGTCGTTTTATGGGTTGTCATATTCTATGCTCGGTTTGCTTGTGTTAGTCAATTTTTCTACCCAGCTTGCAGTTGATCTGATATTTTCGTTTTTTTCACACAGATTCAATATGTCGAAAACGATAAAGCTGATGCCATGGCTTTCCGTTATCGGGTTTGCGATATATTCGGCAGCGCCATTGCTGCTGCCAAATGCTGTTTTTTTCGGACTGTTGCTCGGAACAGCAATATTCTCTGCGTCAAGTGGTCTTGCGGAGGTTCTGCTCAGCCCTGTGATAGCGGCTCTTCCGTCAGATGACCCGGAGCGCGCGATGAGCGGATTGCACTCTGCATATGCATGGGGAGTTGTGGTTGTCATAATTCTCGCTACAGCATTTCTCGCAGTGTTCGGCGCAGAGAGATGGCAGGTGCTGGTGATGGTGGCGTCGGCGATTCCGGTGACGTCGGCATTGCTGTTTGCAAAGGCGGAGATACCAAAACTTGAAACTCCGGGGTGTGTGACGGGGGCTGTGAGGATGCTACGGCAACCGTGGCTCTGGGTGTGTGTTGCGGCGATATTCCTTGGCGGAGCGGCGGAGGTTACGATGTCTCAATGGGCATCAAGCTATCTGGAAAAGAGCTTTGGAGTAACAAAAGCACTCGGTGATGTTTTTGGTGTCGCGCTGTTTGCGGCGATGCTTGGACTCGGGAGAACGCTCTATTCAAAAATCGGAAGGCATATAGAACGTGTCCTGCTCTTCGGGGCAATAGGCGCGACAGTATGCTATATTGCGGCAGGGCTGACGGTGTCTCCGGTTATCGGGCTTATAGCCTGTGCCTTCACGGGATTTTGCGTGTCGATGATGTGGCCCGGAAGCCTTGTGGTTGCGGCTGAACGCTTTCCTGATGGCGGCGTGTTTATATATGCAATGATGGCGGCCGGAGGAGATCTCGGCGCATCGGTTGCACCTCAGCTGGTGGGGGTTGTGGCCGACTTTGCGCTGAAAAACGAGGCGGTTATAGCCGCTGCGGCGAATGTTGGAATGAATGCCGAACAGCTTGGGATGAAGCTCGGTCTTCTGGTTGGTGCGGTGTTCCCGGCTTTGGCTGTTATAGTATATTTTACGCTGTTGAAAAAACGAGAGGAAAGATGTAGTGATAAGTACACAGTGGTGAATAAATAAACGAAAAAGGTGTTTTTATGCAAAAAAATACCGTTTTTTTAGAAAAGTGTATTAAGAGGGAAGAAGGACATCTGAAATCTGCGTTTTTTTTGTCGAAAATCAATGTAAAAGATTGACATATAGTCTATTTTGCTGTATTATATAATGTATTATAGAATACGATATTTGCATAATATGGACATTTTTGATTAAAGGTTTTTCAAGCAATCCTGACATCGTTGCTATAATAGCTGAGGGATGAAGTCTTGGCTTGCCGATGCATTTTTAAGCGGAATATGAGCTGTTTCTCAAAAACGAAGTATAGTCGATTGCGACAGGGGATGAATTCGTTGAATAAAATTGCTGAGTTTGAATCCGGCCTGACTGATTTTTTCTTGAACAAGGTCTGCCGCTTGCAGACAAATTTGCAAATCATAATATCATGCAGATAAAACCTCAAGCCCTGATATCCATTTGGATACGGGGCTTAAGGTGTATAATGAGCTGTGTCAATGTTTTGTGGATAACTACAGTGGTGGGCTGAAACCCACGCATCACAGGATGTATTATCGGAATTATCATCAACGTTGCTGTTGTTATATTTTCGGTTTGCAGATAACCAAAAATGATATGGGGTGCTAAAGGAGGGGCAGAATATATAACTCCCGTTGGGAAATTAGGATGTAAAATTTTAAGGAGGAAATAAAACTATGAACAAGACAAAAAGAATGCTTAAGGTAATCACGAGCATTGTGTGTATTGCGATGATAGCAGCATTGCTGATGCCGCTCACAAGCTTCGCGGCAGACAACGCCAATTCGGGAACAGATATAATTCTCGTTGTTGACGATACGGGTTCAATGAAGTTTTCAGATCCGCAGAAGCTCAGCGCTGAGGCAATAAGAAAATTTGTTGACTGTCTCCCAAGCAACGGTAACATTCGTCTCGGTATTGCAACATATGCAATCGAGATTATGCCGACCCCGATTTCACTTGGAAATGTGGATGATGCAGTTGCGAATTTTGCGTCAAACAGAGATGCAATAAAGAAATTCGCAAACAAAAATATCACTCAGGCCGGAAAAGGAACCGACGCTGCAAAGGGAATTAAGTGGGCTGTTGACGAGCTTATGAAAGACGGAAGCGGCAGAAAAAAGGCAATCATACTTGTTGGTGACGGAGATAACTCATTTGAAGTTGATTATAAAATAGTGCGCGACAGCAAGGACTCTGATGCAATGCGTGATGCAGCAATCCAGAATGCAAAGGATAAGGGCATTGTAGTATACACCATTGCGATAAACAATAATGCAAAGAGCGATACATTTAAAAAGTATTTTGAACATATCGCAAATTTCACAAACGGAAAACCCTATGAGGTAAAGTCAATTGAGCAGATTGACCCCACAATGAAAGAGATATTCACGCTTATAACAGGACAGAAAATAGTAGAGCTTGATGATGTGCCGCTTAGCCCCGGAGTGCCGGCAACACAGTCGTTTGATGTTCCGGCTGATGTGTTTGAGATGATCTTGAAAATAGATCACAATCAGCCACTTGCTGACGTCACATTGAAGACAGAGGGAACTGAGTATACGAAAGACAATCTTGGCAATAACTATCAGGCAGAGACAGCGTATACAACGATCAGAATCAGAAACCCGAAGGAAGGCTCGTGGACTGTTACATATACAAGTGATATAGCTCAGACTATCAGCCCGGATTTTGTTTTCTATAAAGATGCGGCGTTTGGAATTGAGCTTACCATGGATCCCGGAGATATAACTCAGCAGATAGACCATAAATATTATGCGACGATAAAAACAGATGGAAACCAGATAACAGATGAGAACGAGCTTAAACATTTTGTGGTAAAGCTTAACATTACTCAGCTTGATGACAATGGAAACCCTGTTGCAACAGAAGTTGTTGATATGCCGGTTTCAAACGGAAGACACAGCGTTGCGTATGCAACAGAAGGATATGGAAAATATGAGCTTAAGGCAGTGATTGATGGATCACAGACTGAGAGCAACATACTTGCGATTGATGTTCTTAAGAATGGTAGTATTCTTGAAACATGGCAGATTCTGCTTATCGTTCTTGGTGTGCTTCTTCTTATCATTATAATTGTAGCTGTTATAATTATGATGGGAGAGAGCCCGGACTATGTTCTCGGCAGCGTCAGAATCAAAATTACTAGCCGCGCTAACGAGGATCTTATGATTTTCCCGGAGAACACCTTCAATTGCGAAAATGCTTTCCCGGAAAAGAAGTCTTCGCTTTCTGACCTTATCATGGAGTACACAAAGTGGTACAGAATGATAAACTCCGGCGCAGTTGCAGAGATGACACTCAGCCAGCACATCAACTCATACCTCACAGAGGTTGCAGATAAGATAGCGGTTGGAGGAAACAAAAAGAAGCAGACAATAATCAAAATCCCTGCAGGCTATGAGATGACGGTTGATGAGCTTGAAATCACAAAGCCGAGAGTAATCAAGTTCAAGTCTGCGGAAAAAGAAATTTCCATTGCTTTTAAGAATCAGGGCAGCTCTTATAGAATTGACTTGGTTTTTACAAGATAAATTAAGCAAGCAAATTAAATAAAATATAGGAAGAGGAGAAAAGGAAAATGGCAAATTTAACCGAAATGCAACAGAAAAACCTTGCCAATCTCGATTTAGAGTATGGCTCAGGTATTTTCAAGGATAACACAAGAGTAAACAGTGTTAATCAGCCGACTGTCATAATCAGTCTTGGCGGTCTCGGAGGCAAGACGCTCAACAGCCTCAAGCGCCAGATAATGAGAAGGGTAAAGCCGGAAGGTAACGCAATAAGACTTCTCGCTATTGACTCAGCAGATAATGACCTCGCACAGTATGATGCTCTTGTACAGAACGAAGAAACTGTTTCTATTTATGAAACTTCAATCGGTCAGCTTGCAAAGAATCCGGCTGCCATTCCGCAGTTTATCAAAGAGTGGAAGCATGAGAAATTCACACCTAATCTTAATGGTACAGGTTGCGGCGGTGTTCGACAGAACGGTCGTTTTTCCCTTGCAGCTCAGGCTTCTTACAACAAGATAAGGTCTAAAATACATGCAGTTATAAATTCTGCAAGAGCAGTAGCTGCCGGAAATGTGAATGTGATTTTTGTTGCAGGTATTTCCGGTGGTACGGGAAGCGGTACAATCATTGATATGGCATACCTCACACAGGATATTCTTCTCAATGATGTCGGACTTAACAGAGCGAATTTCAAGGTTTCTGCATATATCTTTATGCCGAATGTCCAGTTTGCGGTAAATGGCGTTTCGAAAGCTGCCCTTTCAAGAAATGGTTACGCAGCACTTAAAGAGATTGACTACTATTACAATATCGAAAAGAGCGGCGGTACATACAAGTGGCCGTTTGCAGAGGGTGCTGTGAAAGATTCAAAATCGAAGATTTTTGATTTCTGCACCATAGTTTCCGGCGCAAACGACGACGGTATGGTTATTGATCCGCAGCAGGCAGCGATAAATGTAACTGTTGAAAGCCTTATGTCGGTTATTACCGATGCACAGCTTACTGTAAACGGACAGCCGCAACAGTTGCTTACTTCCTTCCTTGATAATGGCGAAAACACTGTAAACGTGTGGTTGACAGGAAGTGGAGCAGACGCTTCATTGTATCCCAGAAGCACGAACTATTGCTACAACGTTATCGGCTACGGCAGCGCGAAGGTTCCGGTAGATGCCATTATGTCATATATGGCAAACGAGATGTATAAGCAGCTTCTCGACGAGTTCTTTGACACAAAGGATCTCACAGCAAACTTTATTTCAAATATTATGAACGCCGCAGGTGTAGGTGATGTTGATTCTATAATCCGCGCTGTGAAGGATGCATCCGGATATACATATGCAACGCGTGAGCTTCCGAAGGGTGGCGATATCAAGGGGCTTAAGGGAACTTATACCCAGTGGAAGTCAAGAGCATATGAGCATTATAAGTCCTTCAAACAGCAGCAGCAGTTCAATACTGCAATTGATGCAGTAACACAGAATATCATAAAGGCGCTGGACAGTAAGCTTGAGCTCGTTTTTGATGAACACGGTCCTTATTTCGTTGTCCGCACAATAACTGCGACAACTTCAGGTCACGGAGTTGACGGCGTTCTCGAAAAGCTTCATGCTTTGCGCGTCACGATGAGTAAAATGGTTGAGGAAAGAACACTCAGCGGAATTTCAGCACAGCAGATTGAAGCGAAGGTTGATGCGGGCGCGACGGATATTGGAGGTCTTTTCGGCGTCAGCAATGATGAGCGCGATTCGTTTATGGCAAAGGCACGCCAGAAGATGGAAATGTATACCATAGAGCTTGATGTTATGGAAGCTATGATTGAAAAGCTCAAGCTCGTAAGCGAAAATATAATCGAGAAGAACAACAAAGTGTTCGATGTATACACTGCGGTTCTTGATTATATCAAGGATGTGCTTTCAAAGAACAGCGAGCTTGTTGTAAACTCTGCAAGAACTCAGAATGCAGCAGGTGGAGTTACATATTCACTTGATGTTGTAAATCTTGATGCAATGAATGCAAACGGTAAAAAGCTCAAGCAGTGTGTAGATTCATTCCTTACAGAAAGATTCATCAATACCTTCAAGGGTGATTTTGTCGCAATGCTTCGTGACAGAAATAACAGGCCTGCATTTACCGATCAGATTGACGATTTTGATGCCTCGACAATCATTCAGAATATTTTCAGCACATTGCTCGGCAACTATTATCAGGAAGCACTTGAACGTTTCCTCATTGCGTTCTATTCAACAGATTCTCAGATGAAGGACAGCGAGTATCTTGATGCTGTAATGGGGAATCAGATGCAGAAGGATGCAGAGCTTACTGTTGCGGCAACTGCGATATGCCAGGAGCTCAAGAACAGCGGAAAACCGCTTTGCAACCTTACAAGTGATATAGCAACATTCGCTCCGCCTCAGAGATATATGGTTGTTCCGGCAAGCCTTAAGCATATTTTCAGTGCTGTTGCTCCGGCTCAGATTGGCCATGCGAACATTACAATATGCGAGAGACCTCATGCTTTCTCTATCGATATCATAACGAATCATATCGGTATTCCTCTCGCTAAAGTCAAGGGCCTCAATGATTGGGATCTTGCATATGATGCAGCTATCGCGTCGGAAACACTCGGTTTGCATATGGACGAGAACAATGATGACCTGACTGTTCTGCCTGCTCCGCTTGTTTCGGAAGAGTGGGAAAGACTCGGAAACTACAGCTGTGCTGTTGAGAAGAGAAATATGGAAAGGGTCAAGGCTCTTGTTAGCAGACTCGATGCTCTCGGAATGATTCTTCATGACGATGATGCAGCAAAGTCGAACGCTCGTATTTTACATTACTTTGATGCTGAGATTACCGAAGCGATGCTTGCAAAGGTAGCGGATAAAGCAAAATATGAGATTAACGAGGGTACTGATAAAGGTGAGTTCGTTAAGTCTGTATTTGCAGAGCTCGGACTTGAAACAAAGGAGCTTCCGATTGCGATGCTTCAGGATCCGGGCCTTCCGGGAACATATGATAACAGATATATTATCATGAGAAAGAACGTCACGCTCTTCAGAAAGGTTTCTGCATTTATGGCTGAGTATGAAAAGATCGATGCGATAGTAGAAACAGCAATGAAAGGAAGCGGAGAGGAAAGAGTTTTCCAGGAGAACATCACAACCTTTGCAAACCTTATCAAAGCAGGTATGATCAAGTATGAAAAGGGAGTCGGCGCTTGGAAGTATAATGACGGAATGGCTGATAAGATGCTCTTCAGCTTTGCTATGGAGAAGCCGTTCGTTCAGATTTACAATACGTTCTTTGCATTCTCTGCATATATCACAAAGCTTGACCAGAGACTCAAGGATGCTATCTTCAATCTTGCAAGAGAAAAGTTTGCAAACGGAGATGCAGTTGCAACCATGCCTGATGCGATGAAGGCTGATATTGATGCACTCTTTGCTCCGGGTCTTCCGCAGACTGCGGCGTATTTGCTCGACCGTGAGCTCAACTTCAAGACAATCAATGACAATGCTGCACAGAACAAGGCTGCATTTGACATTCCGCTTCCGGGAGAAGATTATGTTGAGAAGCTTACGAAATTCTATCTCAAGCTTCGCGAGAACTTCATGTTCTGATAAAATTTAATTACCGTATGGCACAGCGCCTGTGCGCGCTGTGCCATACAACCAAAATTCGGAGGATAACTTTTATGAGCGAATTAAGAATGAAGGTAAGAGAAAAAATATATTCAGCAACAGCGGCTACAGACACAAACAGCAACACTAATGCCGTTATTGTCTTTTTGGGGAAGCTGTCTTCCGAAAAATTCAAGGAATATACAAAGAAGTTCACTTCGGATTTGCTTAATCACCGCATAGCGGAGGAACGCTTTACGTTTGTGGAAGTTGATTCGGGTAGCGACGATATCGCTGAAAAGGTTTACGAAGCTGTAAAAGGCATAAAGAATTTAAGCCAGCAGAATATGAATAAGATATTCGTTTCGTTTGTCACCATTATGGAGGATGATTTTTATGCAAACGAAAAGAAAATTGATCTTGGCAGGCTCGATCAGGTCAGGGAAAATCTGTTTCTTGGATATCCTGTGACACTTCATTATGATTTTTACGGAATTTTCACAGCGGGAACAGCGTTTGAAAACAGAAACAATGCAAGAAGTATGATTATCGATTTCCTCGGGCAAGACAGCAGTTCTATATGGGTGAAAAATATTTACCATTGTGTATGTGCAGGCGAGGATTACTACAGATGTGCAAAGTCTGTGTCATTTTTGATACTTCTGAACCTTACGGAAAAGCTTGACGCACATGATCTGGCAAAGTATAGCGTGGAGGGTAAGGATTATGCCTGGACCACATTTTTCCTGTTTGAAAAGAACCTTACTTCGCTTGTAGTATATGAACTGATAGGTATGCTTCTTGACAGGAATACAACAGGGGCAGAAGCGATAACGGTGGAAACGCTCCGCTCCGTCATATTCGAAGCGATAGAAGAAAAAGGGAAGAGGCTTGAAGCAGCTGTACCGGCGAGTGATGTGCTCTATATCCCGTTCCGTGTGAGGAAAAAGAAGAGAGAGCTTTCGTTTATGGAAAAGCTAAAATCAAGGTTTGTTGAAATCAAGGATGTTGATGTGTATTTGCTGGAGGATGAGACTGCTGATACCATACAACTGATTGAATATCAGAAAAAGGCTTTGGCAGAAGCTTTGGAAAAAGAGTTGACCGGAAAATTCATGGATGAGCTTTTTGGAAAGCTCATAAGAATGTGCAAAGCTGTGAGCAGTGTTGATCTGACAGACGGAAAGTCTTTGATCATTGATGCGCTTGATTTGTGCAAGTCTTCTCTTGAATCTGAGAAGAAAAATGCAAGAATGGCTCAGACAGAGTATTATATGATTAAGCATTATGAGATGGTTGCGGACGCGAAAATAACTCTTGTTGAAACCTTGAAAGAATATTACAATGCAAATGCAGAGCGATATGTAAGGGAAATTGTGTTGGATCTGGATAAGAAAAACGCCGAGGTTTCGGCGCTTATAAAGGATTTTGCAACGCTCGGTGCACATTTTGCAGGCAAGGATGCGCTGGTGTTTGGCAAGAGTATACCGCTTCTTTGCTCTTATGATGAAATCCTCAATGAGATAGAGATAGAAAAGGTAATCGAGGCGATAAATAATGACCCTGCGATTTTTGGAAATGTGTTGAAAAGCTATTTGCCGAGCGTAAAGATTGCTGCTGAGCATATAAAAACGTTTGGAGGCTTGAATATCAATCCGCAAAGCGACATTTTGCGTTTGTATTCCGCGGAAACGGTCGCAACTCCGCAGGGACTTGAAATTGCATCAGACGAGTATTGGTTCAGAAACCACGAAATTGCAATACTCTATACCGCGAGAAACAGACCTGAAGATTGCAAGCACTTGCCTTATGGCAATAACTGAGGGGGATAAATATTATGATAAGAAAGAAGCTTGATGTGGTTTTCCTTATAATTTCACTTATAGCGGGTGCTGTTCTCTGGGTAGGGCTTGAGTTTTTATATCGCGTAAATTTCAGCTCAACCAACCGGGTGTTTTCCATTTTGCTTTATATTGCAGTGTTTGCAATAGTAATGGGGCTTATTATTCTCATAAAGTCAAAAGCTTCGGATGCATATAAGGATTCATCTGTTGTGCTTAAATTCACGGCAATTGCGCTTGTGCTTCTTTTGGCGGCGACTCCGTTGTTTGAGTTCTTATATGAGCTTGGCGACGGCATACCTGACAACAATGGAGTTCCGAGCCTGCAATATGTTTTCCTTATCGATGACTCCGGTTCGATGGACGGCGAATACGGCAATGATCCGACGGGCTATCGCTATGAAGCGGTGCAGGAGATAATAAAGCAGATGTCTGCGGACAATCAGTTTGCAGTTTATCATTTTGGAATGGATGTAAAGTGTGCAACACAGATGGGAAGTGTTGTCCCTTCTGAATACAGCCGGAACTCCGTAGATGTAGACGGAAGTGAAACAAACCTGAGAAAAGCGATTCAGGTTTCGCTTGATGAAGTGGCAAATCCCGAGAAAGCACATACCAAGATAATAGTTCTTACAGATGGATTCCCTTATGATATGCGTTGGGGTGGACAGAACAAAGCCATAAAGCTTTGTCTCAAGAAAAATGCTTCTATAAGCTCAGTCGGTTTCGGGCAGCCGAATGAAGAGCTGATGAATGAGCTTGCCGAAAAAACAGGCGGTGTCTATGTCTTTTCCGATAATATCGACAACCTTCTCACAAGTCTTCAGCAGGTTATGTCGGCAAATGTCGAGAATATAGATAAAAACCGCGATCTTCTCGGCCACAGATTTGATATGACGGCAGGAAGCGCCTTGTATGCAATACTCAGAATTCTCTTCCTTGCGCTTCTCGGAGTTTTGTGGACTGTTGCCAAGATGGCTCTGGTCGGAGACAGGCATTTCTCATGGAAGATGACAATAATTTCAGGCGTGGCTTGTGCGCTTGCGGCAATCCTTGTCGAATGTATGACGGCAGCAGGCTTTGCAGATATAATTGCAAGATTCGTTTTCTGTGTGCTCTGGGCAATGACGCCGATAGAGATTCTCGAATATGTAGACCTCGGCGGAGGAGCAACAACGTATACTTCAAGCTATGGAATGGAAGGCTTCGGGCAAGCAAAAGATTATGGAACACAGATGCGAGGAGGGCAAGGGACTAAGTCCATATAGATTATGAGTACATGTCAGATTCTTAATATTACGCAGAGCGGAGAATACATAAATATAAATTTTGTATCCCAACAGGATCTTGCCGGTGGAAAGATTCAGCTTTATGATTTTGATTTCAAAGCCGGTGACTATGGTGCAGATCCTATGATAGAGCCGGGAATAGGCTCCTCGGCGTCCTCTCCTTTAAAATACAGGATCCCGGGAAGCCATAAGCTTAAGTGTATTATTTCAAAAGACGGCGAAATCCTTGCGGAAAAAGAGGCATTTGTCGGAAATAAACACAAGATAACAATTAGATCCGAAAAAATCGAGCTGGGAAGGCTGTATAAGGTAACATCGGAGATTTCCGTATCAAAGGATCTTATATATTATAATGCGGGTGGAGCAGGAACAAAAATCACTCTGCCCCGCGATCTCTATGCAGGAGATACACTTTTGTTTGTAATAAAGGAAAAGAGCTTTATTCCGCAGTTCAAGCTCGAAGAAAAAGTAGCGCAGTGCTTTACTATTGAATATTAGGGGGTTGTTTAAGATGGGTTACCATAAAATCCACTGTCCGCAGTGTGGACATATTACAGATCCGATGCAGATTAAGTTCTCCATATCGGAATTTGTGCAGGAAATTTATGACCGCGGTATGGAGAGAACATATGATGACGATATTCTCGGTTCCATCAACGAGGACGAGATTACGCTGATCACTGAACATGATTATCTTTGGGACATGACTGTATCGGAGATTGATGATTGCCGTGTCGGAGACGGTAAAGATGCGATGTTCTCTCTGCATGGTGAAAATCTCATAAAACGTTTTGGTGCAGAGGCGATAAATATGCTCAGGCGAATTGCTCCGCCTGCCATTGCTGAGGTTGAAAAAGCGAATAACATTTACGATACAATAAAGAAAACCCCGGATATCAACAATCTTATTGAGCACATTCTTTCGAGTCTTCCTCATGAGAGGCTTCTCAGATGTGAAAAGGATATAGAAGATCGTTTTCTCGCTGTGTTTGAGCTTATAAAGCTCGCAAGGGGCAATGCAGTGCTTTTCAAGGTCCATCTCCGTGTTGTAGAAGAAAAAGATGATAACCAGAATATCATTCCGATGAATATCCGCACTGATGATGACAGAATAATCTGCAATTCAAAGCGTTGCCCTGAGTGTGGAAGCCAGCTTTCAACACTTGCAGGCAAGTATGAAGAGAAGATAATATGTTTTATCGGATCCCCTGCAGCGGGCAAATCCGCATATCTTGCAGCTGTTATTCACAAGCTCAAGACCGGGGCGGCAAAATATGGCATTGAATCTGAATATCAGAAGTTCAGCCCTGACTATAAAGCGTTTGACAGAGATTGTCTTGAGCCGTATTCAAACGGCTTTGCGATTACAAAGACAAATCAGGACACATTCCCGCAGATTTCTATGGCGTTTGAAAACAAGAGCATCGGAAAACGCTATTTATATACATTTGTTGATATTCCCGGCGAAACTTTCATAGGAAAAGAAGGCTTTGATGCAGCCGATATGCTCACAAACCGCAGAATTCTGAAATACGCATCCGTTGTCTGGTATTGCGTCAGCGCAAAGCAGCTTTGTAAAGGCCGTGTCGGTCTTGAGATGAAATCAGCAGACGGCGCTATACAGAACGCTGAAATGACAGACCTCGACACACTGGGCTTGAATACAATGGAAGTTATGAACACATTGTATGGTGACAACGGCGCAAGACCTGCAGTCGCGCTTATTGTTACAAAGACGGATATGATAGCGGATTTTGTAATTTCTGAAGGTGTATTTTCCGGAAATCCGGCGGAAAATGAGGCATTGAGGCAGGATTATCTCAGAATGATTTGCTCGATAGGCGGAAGAAGTGATTCGCGCTATTCATATTCTGATGGTGAGCCTGAGACTCTCGGATATATTCAGGACGGAAGGTTCAAATATCAGGCATTCCTTTCAAATTCTCAGACGGTTGAAAACTTTATAACGAATTACGGCGAAGATACTGTGCCGACGTTTATAGGAAGAGTTGCCACTGCATTCAAGAAAAATAAGATTCCGTGTTTTGCTCAGGCATCCTATGGCAGAAGCCCGATTGAAAGATTCTCCGTTGAAAATGCGATGCGATGCATTCTTGCGAAAAAAGACATTTTATCGCCGAGCTCCTATGCTGCGATTGTAAGCTACTTTGGAGAGGCGGCGCTTGCCAAGTTTGAGGCTGAGGGCGGAAACCTCCCTCCGATTTCGCAGGATGAAATTGAAGAGATAAAGAGAGCTTACAGCAAGCTCAATCCTGTATATCCCTTTGGAGTTATGAGCATTCTTGTCTGGACGTTTGCTTATACAGGGTTTTTTGGCTGCACACAGCCTGAGGGCGACAGATGGGTGCAGATACGCACTGAAGGTCCTGAATATGAAGAGCTTAAGAAGAGACTCACATTTGAACAAATGGGTAATGTTCCTGTTGGAACTGTTCCTCCCAGCCCGACTCTGAAAGATAAAAAAGATCACGATAAGAGCGGAGAGGGCAAGCCGTCATGGATTGGGCGGATCTTTGGCAAAAAGCAGTAATCACTCCGCAGACATATAACCGGATCCGATAGGGGATTTTGGTAGACCTTCACAATGAAAGGAATGAAAATTATGTGGGAAATGATAGCCGGAAACAACGGTAACCGTGATGAATGCATAAATATAAGCATGGACAAAGCCCTGTTCCCGAGATTGCAGAGTAAGGTTACGGTTTTCAAGAAGATTCTTGACAGCACTTCGCAGGCAACAGACAAGAGCTTTGTATATATCGCAAGCTTTGAAAGCAAGGAAGGCGCATATTCTGTCTATGGCTTCAACTCAAGACTTGAAAATGACGGCCGCGGCGGTGACTATTCGAGCTTCGTTGCGGTTAAGGCAAATGAAGAATGTGCAGAGATAAAGCTTGAGGATATATATTTTCTCGATGAGAACGGCTTTGCGAAATATGCATATGAAAAATACAACTCGTCAGACTTTGATGGCTTTGTGGCTGCCAATAAGGATAGCCGTGAAAACAGATTTGCGATGAGCGCAATACCGGTCGAGATGACGGACGGTGCGAAAAAACGCATCGTAAATGCAATTATGTGTGCTTTCTCAAGAAAAAAGGGAGAGTCTGTGGCGTTCTGTTTTGATGAGGCAGATATCGATGCTTTCAACAAAAAGGCGATATATGTTCTTCTTGAAGTCATAAAATATATTCCTTATGCATTAAGAAAGGACATCGGTTTTCTTTCAAATGTAAGAACAAAGGGCAAGGTTTCTGAGCTTATCAATCTTGCGGCATATCCGCAGAGCTTTGGCGATAAGCCGCGCAATTGCATCGAGCTGCTGTCAGAGGATGGCATATCGGAGCAGGATGCTTTCTTTGCATACACAGAAAAGGTGTTTGCGATGGATGACGGCACTCGCGAAGCATATTTTGAAACGCTGAAAAAAGAGATTGAAGAACCTTCAAGAGAAAACGGATTTGATATAAAATCGGATTTCTATGACCTTGACACAGAGACAAAACCGTTGTGGACAAATGGCGATGCAACAGAAGCGATTGCTGATATTTTTGCATCTGTGGACAACGTGCTCAAGGTATATCCGGCATATCTTGAACTCGCAAAAGAAAGGCTTGCACGAGAGCAGGAAACGGTTCTGGCATATGTAAAAAATGTTATTCTGAATGCTGAAGATACAACCGGACTCAAGAGCGCATACAACGATTTCAAGGTTATATTCGAGCTGTGCGGGCTTAATTTTGAGCTTATAATAGGAATGACAACCTTGCGCGGCGCAAAGCTCATTGCTGATACGCAAACGGATCTTGGGATTGCCGGCGTTGCGGATGATCTGATGGCGATAAACCCCGATATGTTTGCTTTGGAAATAGAAGGCAGAAAGCTTCTTTGCGGTGAAATAGATAAGAAGCTGAGAGAGCTTATCAGAGCTAAAGGAAGCCTTGAGTCTGTCTATGATCTCTATGCGCTTTTCAAGGAAAAAGCATATGTTAATGTGAACACACTTTCCGCAGACGTATGTCAGCGTGTCGAAGAGCTTATACATGAAGAGACAGATGCTGTGGAAGCCGGCAAAGACAAGCTCAACCGCCTTGAGCAGATATACAGAACGTTTACAGCGGTCTATGGCGAGGATTGCGAGCCTGTTTGCAATGTATATAAGGTCTATTTTGACAGATATTCAAGAGCAAGCGCAGGTCAGGCTTTTGAACACGACCTCAAGCTTTTTGAAGAAATAGAAAAACAAATACGTGATTGTGCAGATGAAAATTGGTTTAATTTCTTCATAAGCAAAATTACAGAACTTACAAATCTTGAGTCAGAAGATGGAGAAGTCAAAGAGAAAGCAAGCAGAATCTATGCAAGGCTGACTGAAAATCTCTATCGTGTCATTCGCGACACAGAAAAAATTTCCTATGGAACGCTTTGTGAGCTTTGCGAAAATGCAGGGCCGAGAGTGGATACTCTTAAAAGAAAGGGCATTCACGATGCGGAGCTTCGCAATATGCCGCCGCAGGGCGAGCTTCCTGTCGGCGGAGCATATCGCTTCATAACTCTGCTTGATAACCTCATCAAAGAGCTCGGAGAGAATAAGAAGCTTGCTGAGGCGATTGTTACATATGACAAGATATACAGAAGCATATTCGATGAAGAGTTTGATGCTAAACCTATTTTCGAAAAAGCTGCCGGTGTTGTCATAGAGCATTGGATTGGAACCAATAAGGTCAAAATAAGCGTCAAGAAGGTTGATGCGGCAGTCGCGAAAATCAAAAATAACGTGGACATAAAAGACCCGTCAGCTAAGCTTTTCAGTCGCATAGCGGAAGCGGTTGCGCAGGAAGAACTTCGCCTTGCAGAGTTAAAGCGCGAGAAACGCGCAAATTCCCCGGTTATGAAGCTTCTGAGAAATAAGTGGACATGGATAATAAGTGGAGCTGTTGTTATTCTTGCCGGCTTGATAACCTGCGCAATTATATTAATTCCGAAGATGTTTGCGCAAACCGATGCTGCGGAGAATAAACCCCAATCCGAGACCAATTCGCAGGTTGAGGATACAACGAAATACATAGCAGCGCAGGCAGAGCTTGATGAAGTGGATGCCTACCTCAATGGCTTTGGAGATGGCTATAAGGATGCCGGAATAGTTCTCGGAAAGCTCGAAAAAGCAGAGGACGGAAGCGGCTATACAGTAACGGCAGACAATACACTTATGATAAACGAAGGAATTGCAGAGCCGATAAAGGCGACGCTTGAATTGGCAGATGCAGGAAAAAGCAAATTTGTTGCAGAAAGTGTGATAAAGCCGGAGAGTGCCTATATTGTCGTTGTGGCAAACAAGGATGGCGCAAGCGTGCTCCTCGATGTTTATGAATTTTCGGGGGATCTTGCAAAGTATGATTATAAAGCCGCAGAAAGCGCTGCCCAGCTTCCTGATGGCGTCGATAAGGTGTTTTTCCAGAAGCTTATCAGATATGTCGGAGTTAAGTGTGGATATGTCATGACTGAAGCTCAGGCTGCAGAAAGCAAAAAAGAGGAAAAGACCGAAATTCCGGCAGAACCTGCAAACGGAGAAAATGCGCAGCCGGCGGAAAACAGCGAAAAAGTTGGCACAGACACAACTTCCTCAGATGCGATAATTAATCCTGAAGAAAGCACAAGTAAGGGTAATGCTAATGTCGAAAAAGAGAACAAAGAAGAAACGTCTCAAAACAGCGGAGGCAACTCCGATGGTGGAAACACAGGCACAACCGCCCCAGGAACCCGGCAAGGCGGAGAAAACTGAAGAATGTAATATGACACCCCCGGCTAAACCGGGGGTGAAAAACGTTAAATTAAGACAATTGTATGAGGGGCAGTCTTTGAGGATTTTCTGGTGTATGGTGATAGTGTGTATTATCTGCTATACGTCTGATTTTCTGCGCCTTCCCCTTGAGTTTATACGCCCTCAAAATGAGGCTGAAGCGCAGGCGGGAGAGGTTTCCGCATTCAGGGAAAAGCTTGATAAGGTTCTCGCCGCGCAATCGCGGCAAGACGGAAAAAGCTATGTTATCGATGAACGGTATTATGATGAAAACATCGCAACAGCATTTATAAGCGTGATGCACGAAATAGATGCTTCTGAGATAAGAGAAGTGCACATCGGCAACTTTTTTAAAGATTTGTTTGTTTTTGTCTCTGATGAAAATGCAATAAATCTCATTCAGAAGGATGAATTTACGCTTCTGGAGGAATGTGAGGATAAGACGAAGATGAATCGGCTCGATTATCTGCTACTTGGGCTTTCAAATGATGAAATTATGAAAAAGAGCCGAGGCTTCTATATTTCACAGAACAATCCGGAATATAAGAATATTCCTTATGGAAGCTCAAATCTCAGTTTGTCAGGATGCGGGCCTGTGTCGCTTACGGTTGCTATGAACTATGCCGCAGGGCAGAGAGTTACATATCTTGAAGGCGTGGTCAACTGGGCAAATGAAAACGATATGTATGAAAAAAACTCCGGAACGAGATGGTCGCTCATACGCAATTATCCGCCGTATATGGGGATGAAATGCGATGAGCTGTATATAAGAAATGTCGAAAAGCTCAGAGAGGTGCTCAGCGAGGACGGAGTTGTTATTGCAAGTATGGGGGAAGGCAACTTTACGGATAACGGCCACTTCATTGTACTTACAGGGATTTCCGGTGACGAGGTTTCTGTTATCGATTGTGCAAGCATATACAGAAGCCTGAAAAAATGGGATATAGAGATTATTTTTGAAGAGGCAAACAACTATTTCTGGAAAATATATAACTGACATAAAATTTGCTTTCATTTGATAGTGAGGGATGTAGTATGGATAATCAATATATGTGGCTGTATCACAATCTTGACAGATACAGATACAACACGGAGCAGGCAAAAAAGCTGCACGACGATTTCAAAAGAGAGGCTGCAGATGCGGAGAGCAAAGGCTCAGTGACAGACGAGCTTGTTGGTTACTACAACCAATTTGTGAATTTGTTCAACAACAACGTTGCGGTATATCACAGTGCGCTTGTAGTCGGTGATATAGAAACAAACGAGCTTGATTGCTATTTTATAGACACGGGCAGAGGCTATGTTCCTTCCGGGTATTACAAAGAAGGAAGAGCTGTCGAGTGTGTCATTCATTTTGGAAAGAAGAACGAAAGCGAATATACGTTTGCCGGGGAGACCAAGAAAAACACGATTAATAGTCTTGAACGCAAGAAAGCGACCATGCAGAAGAAACAGGAAAAACACGCGGGGGCAAAGAAACCGGGATATGTCCGTGCTGTTGTTTATGCAATTGCCTGTGCATTCCTTCTCTGGACAAGCTTTGTATTTTTCAGAATAACGGATTTGCCAAATGTCATAAAAAATATTTTCCGTCCGGCAGATATGATGGATCTGCTCGGGCAAAATGCCGGGATTATTCCGATTCTGAAAGCGTGGCCTTCGTTCTGGATTCTGGTTATTCTGATTGTTCACATAATACTCGTGATAAATATATTGAAAAATATAAAGTCGCTGATATATGAATTTTCGATGGCACGAAAAATGCACACTGCAAAGAAATTCGGAAAGTATATCAAGCAATGTCAAGAAAGAATAGAAAGCTCTTTCGACAAATACACGGAAGAACTCAGGGGAACAATTGAAGATAGGGTCAGAAAGGGAGAAAGCCTCACGATAAGGCAGAATAGCATTGCATATTCGATGAAAAAGCTCCATAAGCAAAGGGAAACGGCAAACGAATATTTTGACAGCCCACACGACAAGCTTCGCGGAATAAAAAGCAACGGCGCGATTGTCTGGATGATTTTGCTTGCGATGCTTACGATGTTTTTTTATAACACGGGTGACGAAAAATCATCGATGACGATTTTTAATGACCTTCACTGTGCTATCGCAGCAAAGACCGATATAATGTTTTTGAGAAGTAAAAAGCTTGTTCAGGTGATGTATGACGATTGCACGTTATACAGCTTGCCTGTTTCGAGCGCAGCGAAAAACGAGACGCTTCCGATCTGGACGAAGCTTGAGGTTGTTGACAGCATAGACGGCTGGAGAAAGGTAAGAAAGATAACCGAGGATAAGGTGATATCCGGATGGGTACATTCTGATATGCTCTGCCCATACAACGCTGTTACATATGATGCTTTCAAGAAAATCAAAGTTGAGAATATAACTTCAACTTCAAACTTTGTTGAGAATGGATTTACATATTGGCCGGGCTATGCAATCGACTCTGACCGTGCAACATCCTGGAGGACGGAATATGGAAAGGGAGAGAAACTTTTCCTGACATTCTCCGAACCTGCATCAATACGTGTAATTCAGATTTTCCCCGGCAACTCACACAGTCCGCAGGCATTTGCGAAGAACAACAGAATAAAAAAAGCGAGAATAAAGTTTGCCGGTGCATCGAGCGTTGTATATGAATTTGATGATACATTCAACGAAAAATACCAGTCAATATGGCTCAATAAGCCGGTTGTGACAGACAGCATGGAAATAGAAATTCTGTCTGTTTATGATGAATATTCATTTACGGATGATCTCTGCGTCGGTGAAATTCATATATACGGAGACAAATAATATTGAGGAGAATAGGATATGAAACGCTTATCGGTTATTTTAATCTGCCTGCTTATATTTGCAGCGCTTGCGTCGTGTGGCTATGAGCAACTGCCCGAGAGCGACGATGTTGCGCCGATAGAAACGCAGAAGGAGCCGGAGAAGAGCATAGAGGAACAGGGCCCCCTTCTTTCTGCTGAATTTGACACAAACACATTGAAAACCTCAGCTGTTGATTTTCGCGGCATAACCTTCAGTCTTGCAGACGGAAAGTTGGATGTTTCGGGATATGTTTCAGACGAGACTCAGAAATATATTATGGTTAACTTAAACATGAGCGAAGAAGCAAAAATATATGCGCCTGTTATAGATGGGAAATTTCATATTGTGACAGATATTCTGCCTCTGGCTGATGAGATGCCTGTTGATATATATGCGGGAAAAGAAGAATTCGGTATGTATAGAAGTGTTATTCTGGATTTCGTAAGAATAATAAACGATGGCGGAGTATGGCGAATCAAGGAATCACCGGTATATAAGCAGAATATAGAGCTGTTCTGCAGAGAAAAGGATATGGAAGAAAGCCTTCTTGCGACAGATTGGATACAATCGGATGACTCAAGAATAGCTGAGCTTTCAGATTCGATCACGGCAGGCTGCAGAACAGACTATGACAAGGCGAAGGCTGTTCACGATTGGCTGGCAGAAAACATTTATTATGATTTTGATGCTTTGGCTGCAGGCAGATATGATGAGTCTGATGCGCTGAGTGTACTTGAGAACAAGCGCGGTGTTTGCGAGGGCTTTGCAAACCTCGGTGCAGCGCTTCTCAGACATCAGGGTATACCGTGTGTTGTACAGGGTGGCTATGCTCTTGGTATCAGCACAGACAGAGTGTGGAATGAAGCAAATGTGAATACGACAGAGAGTAACCACGCCTGGAACGAGGTGTATGTGGACGGGCGCTGGATATTGATGGATGCAACCTGGGATACAGACAATGAATACCGCAACGGAGCATATGAGCAGGGTGAGTTTATAGGAGATACCTATTTTGACACCGATCATGCTTTCTTTGCACTCAGCCATAAAGCGATGGATAATTAAGGGAGAGAAGGAAAGATGGCATTGAACGAAACACAACGCATAAACTTGTTAAATCTTGATCTTGAGTTTGGTACAGGCATTTTTCCTAATAATACGCGTGTTCACAGCATAGATCAGCCGACTGTTATAATCGGTCTCGGCGGTCTTGGCTGCAGCACGGTCAATCAGCTAAAAAGGCAGATTATGAAAAGGGTTAACAGAGATTATAACACTATAAGATTTCTTGCCATAGATTCGGATGAGAGAGATCTCAGACAACATGATGCCCTTAGTCCGGGAGAGGAGACTGTTTGCCTTTTTGATTTGTCAATTCCTGCACTGGCAGCTGCTCCTTGGGCAGTTCCTCCGCATATAAAAGCGTGGATGAACACCGAATATCGTCCTCAACTTAATGGTCAGGGGTGCGGCGCAATCCGCCAGAACGGCCGTTTTTCTCTTGCTGTTCCGGCGGTGTATGATAGAGTGAGAAGCAAGCTTCGCGATGTTATATGTTCGGCGAGAGATGTTGCTCCAGGTGGAGGAGTAAATGTGATACTGATTGCCGGTATTTCCGGCGGCACGGGAAGCGGAACATTCATCGATATGGCATATCTTGTGCAGGATGTTTTGTTGTGTGATATTGGTATGGCGAAAAGCTGCTTTGATATAAGGGCATATCTCTATATGCCCGATGTGCAGTATGCTATTCCGGGCGTTTGCCGGCCTGCGCTTGACAGAAATGCATATGCTGCGCTCAAAGAACTCGATTATTATATGAACATTCAAAAAAGCGGTGGAGTATACAAATGGCCGTTTGCTGAAGGTTCCGTAAAAAATTCCAGATATCAGGTTTTCGATTTCTGCACACTTGTTTCGGGAACAACCAATGCTGGTATAGGTAATAATACACGGGTGGTAGCTATAAATGCTGCGGTTGAAAGCATTATGGCAATTGTTTCAAAGGCGGAGTTTATAAGTGATGGGTTACCCAGGCCGCTGTATTCGTCTCTTCTTGACTGCGTTGGGCATGCTGTCAACGTCTGGAGCGCGGATAATATAAACAGTCCCTTGTTTCCGGGCAGCGCAAACTATTGTTACAGCGTTCTGGGCTTTGGCAGCGCAAAGGTTCCCGTTGATGCCATTATGTCATATATGGCACATGAGATGTATAAGAAGATGCTTGATGAGTTATCGGACACAAAAGACCTCACGGCAAACCTCATTTCAAATATCATGAATACTACAGGTGTTGGCGACGTTGAAACCATCATCCGCGCTGTAAAGGATGCTGCAGGATATACATATGCACCTTGCGAGCTTCCGAGAGGCGGAGACATCAGGCGTCTCCGCGGAACTTATACACAGTGGAAGATCGCTGCATATGACCATTATAAATCCTTCAAACAGCAACAGCAGTTCCATGCCGCGATTGACTATGTAACGGAGAATATCATCAGGGCGCTTGACAATAAGCTCGAGCTCGTTTTTGATGAATGCGGCCCATATTTTGCTGTCCGCGCAATAACTGCGAAAAAAGCTGATTGCGGTGTTGAAGGTATTCTTGAAAAGATCCACTCTTTGCGTGTTGAGATGTCACAGATAATCGAAGATAGAATCTTTAGCGGAATAATTCCGGCTCAGATAGAGGCGAAGGTTGATGCAGGTGCCACAGATATTGGCGGTCTCTTCGGCGTCAGCAATTATGAGCGTGACGCGTTTATGGCAAAAGCTCGTCAGAAGATGGAGATGTATACAATCGAGCTTGATGTTATGGAAGCTATGATTGAAAAGCTCAAGTTCGTAAGTGAAAATATCATTGAGAAGAATAACAAAGTGTTCGATGTATACACAGATGTTTTTGATTATATTAAAGATATTCTTGCTAAGAACAGCGATTCGGTGCTTTGGAATATGAATGGGCCTTGTGATAACATATTCAATGCTGTTGATATTGATGTGATGCACGGAAACGGGCAGAAACTCAAGCGGTGTGTTGATTCGTTCCTCACAGAACCGTTTGTCGAAGATTTCAAGTGCAATTTTATCGCGATGCTCCGTGATAGAAATAACAGACCTGCGTTTACTGATCAGATCGATGAATTTGATGCAGCTTTATGTGTTCAGAATATCTTTACCACATTGCTTGGTAACTATTATCAAGAAGCTCTTGAACGTTTCCTTATTACATATTATTCAAACAATCCGCAGATGAGTGATAATAACTATCTTGATGCAGTTATGATGAATCAGGTGCAGAAAGATGCAGAGCTTACAAACGCGGCGACTGCTATATGTAATGAACTCAGCAATAGAGTAAGACCGCTTTGCGGCCTTACGACAAGTTTGAATACATTTACTCCGCCTCAAAGATATCTGGTTGTGCCGAAGAACCTTGTGCCGATATTCGGAAATGTTGCACCGGGGATAATAGGTCCGTGTATTGTTGTTTGCGGAAAAGAACACGCTTTTTCGTTTGACTATATTGCTCATCATCCGGGTATTCCGCTTTATGCTATAAGCGGAATGGAAGCGATGGATGCGGCGTATTCCGAAGCAGTCGAAAGAGAAGACAGATGGCTTCATCTCAATGAAAACAGCGAGGATTTTGTGGGTCTTCCTGCCCCGTTTGTAAGCGAGATGTGGGAGCGTTCCGGATATGAATCGAGCGTTGAGCTTCGGAATCTGGACAAGGTAAAGCGCGTGGTTGATCGCCTTGAAGAGCTTGGTTATCTGAAGTATGACGGCGATGTGGGTAAGTCAAACCTGCGCGTGGAAGGATATTTTGAAATACAATTTTCGGAAGAAGAGGTTGAGACTATGCGAGAGTTGTTGGCAACCGTGCGAAATGAAAATAAACCATATGCAGAGAAAATCGGTGATTTCTTGACGAGGGTAAATGCGGAAATAACAACGCTTCCGGTATCAATGCTTTGCGACTTTGGTCTGCGCTCAACATATGACAACAGATATATAATTGTGCGCAAAAACCCGACGTTGTTTAAGAAATTGCAATCGTTTTTGCAGGTGATTGAGTCCTTCATCGGGGCAAGATAAGAAAAAGATTGTAACAGCAGTAGAAATGATGCTCAATAAAACGAAGACGGGAACACCTGAGGTTGGAAGATTTATTGACAGCATAATTTGACGAATTGAAATCCATAAGGGGGGAATAAATTGTTTTCGAACAACGGAATAACAAAACTTGGAAGCACCATTGCGCAGCTTATGATTATTATATTGGTTCTCCCGAGCTTTGCCTGGATATTGAGCTTCATTCCGGGACAAGCGTTGACGGATTTTGTTGTCAACGTGCTTGATGAGATAAGCATTTTTGAGGTTTGGATAAATATTCTCGCAAATGTGAACAAGCTTGGTGCTTCGCTTACTGTAAGCTACTTGCTGATAGAATGCATTTCATCGTTTTTTGAAGTTGTCATAATCAGCCTGTGTGTACATCTTTTTCTCGAGCTTGGGACGATTGCCAAGGCAGCGCCTCCGAAAATCCTGTTCGGACTTTCGGGTGTTATTACGGGAAGTGTGATATTGACGATACTTCCGGATATAGACGGCAATCTTCTTGGCGGCTTGATTGCAAACATCGCAACCATTGTGATTATGATATTAGGTATAAAGCTGATGTTCAGCGCGGTGTTCAAAGGTGGAATCAGTATTTTTTCACCGCTGAGGATAATTGCGATTCTTGCCGAGGGAGTATTCTCTGTTTTACTTATCGGTTATGTAGCAACGCTTTTGCTTATCACCGGAGGCGCGTTTGTAACTTTAGGAAGTGCAATAATTTCTGTTTTATCAATGATTGCAGGAGTGGCGTGCGGAGGATACATATGTTATATACTTGATTTGCTGGCTAAAGGGTATGCATAATGAAAAATCGGAAGATGATATTCATCTTCCGATTTTTTCTAAACATAATATTCTTCAAAATCTTCAAGGCGTATGCAGCCGAGCTTTTTCCCGAATACCGCGCCGCAATCGATGGCGAGGTGATTGTTTGCCTTATATATTCTGCCGTCTGATGCGCTGTCTATCGTAAATGTCGGGGTATGACCTGTTATGAGATAGGAATCATCATAATATTTTTTGGAATAATCGCAGGGCTTCCATATCAGCTCATCCGGAGTATATGATTCGGCAGGGCGCGTCGGGCTGAAGTTATAAAGCCCGGCGTGCGCGAGAACAAAGCGCTTTTCACCGATTCGGATATCCTCACAGAGAGCAAATTCTTCGAAATATTCAAGCACACTTTCCCTCTCATCAATGCTGAGCGAGGAAAATTCCTTCTGTGTTGCAAAGCCGCCGTTTATGTGCCATTCGCGCATACGTACAAGCGCGTCGGCGTCGAGCTGTGTGGAATAGTTTTCTTCGGTTATTTCGGTGTTGAGGGTTCGGAGCATATTATGTGCCATATAGTCGTGATTGCCGAGGAGCGGGATGACATTCCAACGGTATGACATATCAATGAGAACGCGAAGCCCCTCTTCGCCGCGGTCGACAACATCGCCGAGAACATAGAGTGTGTCCTCATCCTTGAGATCGATGAGCTCAAGCATACGCATATATTTATCGTAGCAGCCGTGAATATCAGACAAAACGTAGGTCATATTTCTCCTCCTGTATTTTTTTTGTAATTATAGCATATTGCCAATGTCGAGACAACGCTTATTGAGCAGAGGAAATATATAGAAAGAAAACGGGACGGTTTAAAGAAAACCGTCCTGTTTTTCTGTTTCAAAATTACATCCTGAATGTTATCTGATGATTCTTGCACGTACAACATTGGAAAGAGCTGAAAGTGTGTTTACAAGCTCGTCGTCTGCCATATCGTCAAGATCAATCATTGTGTATGCCCAGTCACCGCGCGATGCGTTCTGCATATTTGCGATGTTGTGGTTGAGATCGGAAATTGCGGAAGTGATGCTGCTTACTGTGTTCGGGAGATTCTTATGGAGAACACAGATGCGGCTCTTTCCTGTAAAGGGCATTGAAACTGCAGGGAAGTTGACGGAATTCTTGATGTTTCCGCTTTCGATATACTCGCGGAGCTCATCAACTGCCATAACTGCGCAGTTTTCTTCGCTTTCAGGAGTGGATGCGCCGAGGTGGGGGAGAGCAACAACATTCTCAACACCGATGAGGTCAGCATCCGGGAAGTCTGTGATATACTTTGCAGCCTTGCCGCTTGCAAGAGCCTCAAGCATATCTGCAGTGTTGACGAGAGTTCCGCGTGCGAAGTTGAGGATTCTGACTCCGTCCTTCATCTTTGAGAGGCTGTCTTTGTTTATCATTCCTGTTGTTGTGGGAGTTGCAGGAACGTGGATTGTGATATAATCACAGCTCTCATAAATCTCGTTGAGATCTGTGCAGTGGCGGATGGAACGTGATACGCTCCAGGCAGCTGCAACGGAGAGATACGGGTCATAGCCGAGAACCTTCATTCCGAGCTTTTCAGCAGCGTTTGCAACAAGAACACCGATTGCACCGAGACCGATAACACCGAGTGTCTTGCCCTGAATTTCGGGACCTACAAACTGTCCCTTACCCTTTTCGACAAGCTTACCTACTTCGTCGCCCTTATCCTTGAGCGTCTTTGCCCATTCAATTCCCTCTGCCACCTTACGTGAGGAGAGGAAAAGACCTGCAAGAACAAGCTCCTTGACTGCATTTGCATTAGCACCGGGAGTGTTGAAAACAACGATACCTGCTTCTGCTGCACGGTCAAGGGGAATATTGTTTACGCCTGCACCTGCACGTGCGATGCAGAGAAGCTCGGGATTGAATTCCATAGAATGGAGATCGGCACTTCTGACGAGGATTGCATCGGGGTTTGCGATGCTGTCGCCATAGCCGAAGGTGTCGGCAGGAAGACGGGAAAGTCCGTTCGCCGAAATCTTATTCATAAGCTGAACGTTATACATTGAAGTTCATTCCTTTCGGATTATAGATTACTTGTTTTTTGCTTCAAACTCACGCATGAATGCAACGAGCTTCTGGACACCCTCAACAGGCATTGCATTATAGATGGATGCGCGCATACCGCCGACTGAACGGTGACCCTTGAGAGTGAGAAGGCCGATAGCAGCTGCTTCCTTGACAAACTTTGCATCGAGCTCCTCGTTGCCTGTTCTGAAGGTTACGTTCATAAGTGAACGTGAGTCCTTTGCTGCGTGGGGGATGAAGAGCTTGCTCTCATCGAGGCAATCATAGAGAAGTTTTGCCTTTGCACGGTTGATCTTCTCAAGCTCACCGATGCCGCCGAGGGATTCAATCCAGTCAAGAACAAGACCGCAGACATAAATCGGGTATGTGCTCGGTGTGTTATACATGGATTCTTTTTCCGCCATAACCTTCCAGTCCATAACTGTCGGTGTGTCGGGGCGTGCGTTTCCGAGAAGGTCCTCACGTACGATAACAACTGTGAGACCTGCAGGAGCCATATTCTTCTGTGCACCTGCATAGATAACGCCATACTTTGTAACGTCAATCTCCTCGGAGAGGATGCAGGAGGACATATCAGCAACAAGCGGAACATTGCCCGTGTCGAGAACATAGTTCCAATGAGTTCCGAAGATTGTGTTATTCACGCAGATGTGAACATAGTCAGCATCGGGGGAGAGCGCAAGCTCGCTCTGTGCCGGGATACGGCTGAAGTTTTCGGGCTTTAAATCAGCAACGACATTTGCGATGCCATATTTCTTTCCTTCTTTTGCGGCGTTTCCTGAGAACTGACCTGTGATTATGTAGTCAGCCTTATTCTTCATAAGGTTCATCGGGATTGATGCGAACTGAAGCGATGCGCCGCCCTGGAGGAAGAGAACCTTATAATTTTCCGGGATGCCGAGAAGTTTGCGAAGCTTTGCTTCACAAGCCTTGATGATATCGTCATAAACCTTTGCGCGATGGCTCATTTCCATAACGGACATACCGGATCCGTTGTAGTTGAGCATCTCGTCGCGTGCGCGGCAGAGAACTGCTTCGGGGAGCATGGAAGGACCTGCGGAAAAGTTATAGACACGATTTTCAAACATTTGAAAAACCTCCAAAAAATAATTTGCCATTTTACATTATATTAAATTATATTATATAACTACATCGCGCCGATGTCAATTAAAAAGTGAACGAAATGTGAAAAAAATAACGAGTGCGGTTTGGTTATAATGTCATAGCGTGCGTTCACTTCCGGATGGGGTGACGCCATATTTTTTAATGTAAGCGCGATAGAAGGCGGAATAGTCGCCGAATCCGCAGGCGGATGCAGCTTCGCTTGCGCGGATTCCGTCGTTTATATAGGACTTTGCAAGAAGAAGCCGCTTTGTCATAATATAGTCCCAGACGGTGGAGCCGGTTGCATTTTTAAAATTTCGGTAGAGCTGGGCTCGGCTCAAGAAGAATTTGTCGCAGAGCTGCTCAACAGATATTTCATTCGTCAGATTATTGTTTACATATTCTATTATATTTCTCATCTGCTCCGCATCCTTTGCAGAGGTGAGATACAGCTTTGCATCAAAGAGTTTTTTGATCTCCGAAAGAATTGAAAAAAGAACAATTTTTGTGTTGAGCTCTGTTTCATAGGGAGTTTCTTTTTTTTGATGAATTCTTGTGAAAAGCTCATATATACCGGTAGGGGCAACAACCGACCTTTCATAAACATTATTTCTTCCGAGAGGTCGGTCAAAAAAAGGTGAGAGGAGATGCCTTTCCGGGTCTATGCTGTCAACTGTTGAAGCGGGAAAGTGATGTGATATGCGGTCATATGGTTCGTTTCCCACAAGGTCTGCCTTATGGGATTCACCGGGGCGCATAAGGAAGATCTTTCCGTGTTCAAACTTGTGTCTTGCGCCTTCTGTTATATAATATCCGTCACCGCGGAATACGCAGAAAATCTCACATTCTTCGTGGACGTGCATCGAATGGGGGTCAAACGGCGGATAGCTCACAGAGCCACCGTAGGACGGATATTTTCCGCCTATTGCAGAGCTTTTGTTTCTTTGCGGCATAATTCCACCTCCATAGGTGATATTATAAACCTTGATGATACGATTTGCAATATTAAAGTTTGATTATATGCCATTGACTTGCATTCTGTATTGTTGTATTATAAGGGCAACGGATAAAGGAAGTGGTTAAGATGAAGAAAGTTCCGATCAGTTTCAGAATAGACGATCCGGCACCGGTGTACTCAACGTTTTATACACACAGAGCCAACCATCTTACAGACTATGGCGAGCCGATTCTTGAAAAGTTCCCGAATTCGTTTCTCTTTGATTTCTGCGATATGATTGAACGCAACGGTATGAAGGGGAAATTCAGCATTGTTCCGATGGTTGCAAATCAGGGAGATATCATAAACGGTCTCGGCGATGTGCCGAGGGAAGAGATTGATGAGTGGCTCGATACCGTAAAGAAGAGAGTTGCACCGCGATTTACGATATGCCCCGAGATGCTTACCCACTCAATGGCGATAGACATCAAAACCGGCAAAGCGCTTGATGAAAATGAAAACGAGTGGTCTCAGCATCAGAGCCGTGAAACACTCACGCCATATATTGCAAAAGCTCTCTCGCTTTTGAAAGAAGCAGGCTTTGATGTTTTCGGGGTTACTTCTCCTTGGCGCTTCGGATTTGATGTAAGGGATGAGTATGCAATATCAATATCCGATGCAGTATATGAGGTTTGCGGCAAAGAGAACGCCTGGTTTACACTTGGGGGGCTTCCCATGCCGGCCGCTGCAAAGGCATGGGTAGAGGTTGAAAGAGACGGAAGATGCCTTGTATCAATCCCTTCAACAACAGAAGACAGAACCTGGCAGATACTTACAGACGGAGATATGAGCGAGGAAGCAATTTTGAAATGCGCCGATGCTTACATAACCGAGGACGGACGCGACGGCGACATAATCCGTGTGCTTGAAAACGGCGGCTGGCCGATAATGATATCCCACTGGCAGAGTATGTATACAAACGGTTCATCCGCAGGTCTTCGCGCAATAGACATTGTCGGGAAGCGTATAAAGAAAAATCTCTCAGACAGAGTTGAGTGGATGAGCTTTGAGGAAATAATGAATATGGTTATTGCAGATAAAGCGGCTTATCCGAAGCCGGTCTTTAATGATTAGTATGGTGTAACGCATTTGGCGTTATAAATATAAAGTGAATGAGGAGAAAAAACTATGAGTATTTTTAAGCTTTGTGCCTTTGCTGACGAGGCGGATCCGGCAATTTCAGGTCAGATTGAAGCTCTCCACGACAACGATATTGAGCTTATAGAGCTCCGTGGCGTTGAGGGGAGAAATATGACAGAGCTTACTGTCAAGGAGATGCGTGAGCTTCGCAACAGATTCGACAACGAGGGAATAAAGGTTTGGTCAATGGGTTCTCCCATAGGTAAGGTTGAGATTGAGGGTGATTTTGAAAAGCACCTTGAGCTTTACCGTCATACTCTTGAGCTCTCAAAGGTAGCAGGTGCAGAGAAAATGAGAATTTTCAGCTTCTTTATGAAGCCTGAGGAAGCACCGAAATATAAAGACGAGGTTATCGACAGACTCGGCAAAATGGTTGAGCTTGCAAAGGATGCAGGTATCGTTCTCTGCCATGAGAATGAGAAGGATATCTACGGTGACATTCCGGAGCGCTGCGCCGATATCCATAAGGCTCTTCCTGAGCTTCGCGCAGTATTTGACCCTGCTAACTTCGTTCAGTGCGGAGCTGATACATTAAAGGCATGGGATATTCTCGCTCCCTATATCGAATATCTCCATATGAAGGATTCTGATGCAGATATGATTATCGTTCCTGCAGGTAAGGGTGTTGCAAACATTCCGAAGATTTTGGAGAATTATGCCGCAATCGGCGGCGGAGTTATCACACTTGAGCCGCATCTCTTCGAGTTTGTCGGTCTTGCAGGTCTTGAGCGCGAGGGCGCAACCTCCGTTATCGGAAATAACTATGAAACAAAGCGCGAAGCATTCGATGCAGGCGTTAATGCACTTAAGGCGCTTATATAAGGAGGTGAAGAAAATGCTTTGGGAAAATTTGAAATCATCTGAATTTCCGGAGGCGGTCAAAAAATCGAAGGGGGTCTGCGTGATTCCTCTCGGTGCGATGGAAAAACACGGCCCGCATATGCCGGTGGGAACGGACAACATAATCGCAGAGAGAACAACGCTTCTTGCTGCAGAGCGCGAGCCTGTCGTCGTTTTCCCCACCTTCCATTTCGGCCAGGTAAACGGGCTTCAGCATTTTGACGGTTCGATCTGTCTTTCGCAAAGGCTTACACTGGAGCTTTTTGATGAAATCTGCGATGAAATTGCAAGAAGCGGATTCAAGAAGATTCTTCTTCTCAATTCCCACGGCGGAAACCCTGCAATTGCACAGTGCATCTGCAATCAGGCGCTTGAGAAAAAGCGCGACTACGTCGTTGCATTTGCGGAGTCCTATTGGACATACCCGAAGGATTTGCAGAAAGCTCTCAAGGAAAGACGCGAAGATTTTCCGTATATAACGGATGAAGACGTCGCAATCGTTGAGGATTATTTCTCAAAGCCGCGTCAGGCATTTCATGCGGATTTTGATGAGGCGCTTCTTGTCCACGATGCAGACCCGACACTTGTCGATATGAGCAAAATGGGAGACGAGGACGGGGAGAGCACCCATAAGTCAGATCACCTCACCGAAGCAAAGATATACACGGGAAGAAACTGGTTCATAAATTTCCCGAATTCCTTCAGCGCATCGCATTTTCCGTATGTCAACGAGCGACTTGCCCGCGCATACACGGAAATAAGAGTCGATTATATCGCAAGTGTGCTGAAGGCATTCAAGGATGATACCACCCTTCTCCAAGCAAACGAAGAGTGGAACAAAAGCTGGTAAATTGTTAAATTAAAAATAAAAAAGGAGAGAAAAAACAATGCAGATTGGAGCACAGCTTTACACAGTACACGAACATACAAAGACTCTTGAGGATTTTTCCGCAACCCTCAAAAAGGTAGCAGATATCGGATATAAGTCTGTTCAGGTATCGGGCACTTGTCCGTATGAGCCGGAATGGCTTCGCGATGAGCTTGCAAAGAATGACCTCAAGTGCGTTATCACTCACATAGCTCCGAAGAGGATTGTTGAGGAGACAGAGCTTGTTGTCAAGCAGCACGAAATCTTCGGCTGTAAGCACATCGGAATCGGCGGACTTCCCCTTGAGATGCGCGGAAGCCTTGAGGGCTATGAAGCATTCAAGAAGGAATATCTTCCTGCAGCACTCAAGATGCGTGACCTCGGCGCAAAGCTTATGTATCATAACCACTGGTTTGAGTTTGACAAGCTCGACGGCAAGGACGTTATCGAGAGAATTCTTGAAGACTTCCCGGAGGATTCCATAGACTTCACGCTCGACCTCGGTTGGGCAGCATTTGCAGGTAAAGATGTTCTTGAGCTTATAAAGATGCTCGATGGCAGACTTTCAAGAATCCACCTCAAGGACTTTGCAGATAAGCCTGAGGACGGAAGCATCGACACAGTTGCATATCTCCGCCCGATCTATGAAGGCAAGCTTGATTATGATGCATATATCAATGCTCTTGCAAAAACAAATTGTGAATATATGCTTGTTGAGCAGGACTACAGCTATGATGAATGTGCATTTGATTGCCTTAAGCGCAGCTATGAGAACGTAACAAAGCGTTTTCCCAACGTTAAGTAATAAAAAGGAGATATCGGAAAATGGATAAGGTAAGACTTGGTATTATCGGTTACGGCAATATGGGCACACCGACTGCGAAAGAAATCATTATTGATAAGCAGTGCCCTGAGGTTGAAGTAACCGCAATCTGCGATCTCAAGCAGGAACGCCTTGATGCTGCAAAGGAAGTATTCAAGGATGTTGAGGGTATTGAGTATTACACAGATGTTGATACTATGCTTTCTGCCGGTGTTGTTGATGCGGTATACATAGCGGTTCCTCATTATGACCATCCTGTTGTTGCAATGAAGGCTTTTGAAAAGGGAATCCACGTAATCCTTGAAAAACCGGCAGGTGTTTATACAAAGGCAGTAAGAGAAATGAACGTAGCTGCCGAAAAGGCAGGCGTAAAGTTCGGAATTATGTTCCAGTGCAGAACAAATCCGCTTTTCCGCAAGATGAAGGAAATCCTTTCTTCGGGTAAATACGGCCAGATAAGATCAGTAAACTGGCTCATCACAACCTGGTTCCGCTCACAGCAGTATTATGATTCAGGTGCATGGCGTGCAACCTGGGCAGGCGAAGGCGGAGGTGTTCTTCTCAACCAGTGTCCGCATCAGCTCGATCTTCTCCAGTGGTTCTGCGGAATGCCCGAGGAGATCTATGCAAAGTGCTCTGTTGCTCAGTGGCACGATGTTGAGATTGAAGACGATGTTGTTGCAGTTCTCAAATATAAGAACGGCGCAATGGGAAGCTTTATCACCTCAACAGGTATCCGACCGGGAACAAACCGCCTCGAGGTTGCTCTCGATAAGGGAACGGTCATTATGGAAAACAACACGATTACCGTCAACGAACTCAGTGTTGACCTTTCTGAATACACAGGAAAAGAACCGACTCATATCGTTCCGGCTCCTCAGACAACAAAGATTGTATACGAGTGCGAAAGCAATAAGATCAGCGGACATTGCATGATGATAAATGCTCTTGCAGGTGCAATTCTCCGCGGTACAGAGCTTTATGCAACTGCAGAGGACGGACTCAACGAGCTCACACTCTCCAATGCAATGTATCTCTCCTCATGGACAGATTCAACAATCAAGCTCCCGATGGATGAGGACCTCTTCTATGAAGAACTTCAGAAGAGAGTTGCAACCTCAAAGCATAAGGTTGCTGAAGAAACATATATCGACGCAAAGAGCATCTTTGCTTAAATCGCTTTTCTCATCATTCACCATAAGGAAACGGCGCAGGCGGAAATTTTCCGTCGGCGCCGTTTTCTTTTTCAGACTTGACAATATCCGACAGAAGTGTTATCATACAATCAAACGATTGAACGATTGTTCAATCATAATAAAAAGGAGGCTGCTCTGTTATGACAAAGACATATAAGATTGAGGTTGATTGCGCGAACTGCGCAAACAAGATGGAAGAGGTGGCGAACAAGGTCGCCGGGGTAAAGAGCGCAGTTGTCAATTTTATGGCGCTGAAAATGAAGGTTGAGTTTGAAGAAGGCGCAGAGGTTGCTGCGGTTATGAAGGATGTTCTCGCCGCTTGCCGCAAGGTTGAGAGCGATTGTGAGATTTATTTTTAAGCGATGAACAGAAAGCAAAAAAGGATACTTATAAGAATTATAATTGCGTCGGCTTTTATGATAGCTTCGGGATTTATCCCTGTTGACGGATGGGCGCGCCTCGTGTTATGCTTAATACCGTATCTGACAATAGGATATGATATTCTGATAAAGGCGTGGAAAGGTGTTGTCAACCGTCAACCGTTTGACGAAAACTTTCTTATGGCGGTTGCGACAGTCGGTGCGATGGTGCTCGGGGAATATATCGAAGGCGCGGCGGTTATGTTGTTCTATCAGATCGGCGAGCTTTTTCAGAGCGTAGCTGTCGGAAAGAGCCGCAGAAATATTGCGGCGCTTATGGACATAAGCCCCGATTATGCAAACCTTGAGCGCGAGGGCGAGATCGTTCAGGTTGACCCTGACGAGGTTGGAATCGACTCGGTAATCGTTGTCCGTCCGGGCGAGAAAATACCGATAGACGGTGTTGTTGCTGAAGGGGCTTCGACTCTTGACACTGCGGCGCTCACGGGTGAAAGCGTTCCGCGCAATGTAGGAGTGGGTGAAGCTGTCATAAGCGGCTGTATAAATCTTACAGGCGTTATAAAAGTCCGCACGACAAGAGAATTCGGAGAATCGACGGTATCCAGAATTCTAGACCTTGTCGAGAATGCAAGCTCAAAGAAATCGCGCTCGGAAAACTTTATTTCGAGATTTGCAAAATATTACACGCCGACAGTCTGCTATAGTGCGCTTGCGCTTGCGCTTCTGCCGCCGGTTTTCAGAGCGTTGCTATTAAATCTTCCTGCAGATTTCAGCGTCTGGATATACCGCGCGCTGACATTTCTTGTCATAAGTTGCCCCTGTGCGCTCGTCATAAGCATACCGCTTTCGTTTTTTGCCGGAATCGGAGGCGCGAGCAATGCAGGTGTGCTTGTTAAAGGCTCAAACTATCTCGAAGCACTTGCAGAGGTCAGCACCGTTGTGTTTGACAAGACAGGTACAATGACAAAGGGAAGCTTTGAGGTGACACAGGTCTGCGCAAACGGCGCGGATGAAAGAGAGCTGCTCGAATATGCTTCTCTTGCCGAAAGCTTTTCGACACATCCGATAAGTCGCAGTATCTGCCGCGCGGCAGGTGAGGTTGACAAAACGCGCGTGTCGGACGTGAAGGAAATAAGCGGTCACGGCGTTACCGCTCAAATAGACGGAAAGGCTGTTGCTGTAGGAAATCTGCGACTGATGAAGAGCCTCGGGATATCTGCACGCGAAACCGATTTTTCAGGGACGGTTGTCTATGTTGCAATCGGGGGCGAATGCTCAGGCTATATAATGATTTCCGATGAGCTGAAGCCCGATGCAAAGACTGCTGTAACTGCGCTCCGCGCATCGGGAATAAAGCGTATGGTTATGCTGACAGGCGATGCACAGGCTGTCGGGGAGAGCGTGGCGCGAGAGCTTTCGATAGCGGAGGTTTACTCTGAGCTGCTTCCGGGAGACAAGGTTGAGCTTTGTGAAAAGCTTCTCGCTGAAAAGGGCAGAGGGGAAAAGCTTGCCTTTGTCGGAGACGGAATAAACGATGCGCCTGTCCTTTCGCGCGCGGATATAGGAATTGCGATGGGTGCGCTCGGCTCGGATGCCGCGATAGAGGCGGCAGATATCGTGCTTATGGATGACAATCCTTTGAAGATAGCAAAGGCAATACGCATATCAAAAAAGTGTATGAGAATAGTTTATGAAAACATATATTTCGCGATAGGAATAAAGCTCCTTTGCCTTATGTTCGGGGCTTTTGGTGTTGCGAATATGTGGTTTGCAATATTTGCGGACGTGGGCGTTATGGTGCTTGCAGTGCTGAACGCTATGCGTGCGCTCTATGTGAAAAAATTGTAATGGAGTGATGAGGATGAGCGCAGTTCACAAAGAACACACAGAGCTGCTTGCGAAAATCGCAAAGGATATGCCGACGGATGAAAAGCTTTTTGATCTGGCTGAGCTTTTCAAGATGTTCGGAGATTCGACGAGGATGAAGCTTTTGTTTATGCTGTTTGAAACAGATGCCTGCACCTGTGGGCTTGCCGAGGCACTCAATATGACAAACTCCGCAGTTTCGCATCAGCTGACGGCACTGAAACGTGCAAAGCTCGTGAAAACTCGGCGCGATGGGAAGAGCGTGTTCTATTCGCTCGCGGATGACCACGTGAGGACGATTATAAAAATGGGTATGGAGCATATTGAGGAATAGAGCTATGAAAAAAGATATTGTTTTAATTGCAGATGAAAAGGGAGAGCTTTTGAAGTTTCTGTATGAAAAGCTTTCGAATATCCCTCGCGGAAAGGTGAAATCGTTTCTTGAGCACCGCCAGATATCCGTCAACGGAATTGTGACGACTAAATTCAATTTTGCCATAAAGCAGGGCGACACCGTGAAGATAACGACTGCAGAAGGGACGAAGGAAACGCGCGGCATCGAGATTATCTATGAGGACGAGGAATTTCTCGCCGTCAACAAGCCTGCAAAGCTTCTCTCCGTTGCAACGGAGAAGGAAAGAGAGCGTTGCGCCTATTCAATTCTCCGTGAAAACAGAAAGGGCGATCTTTTTGTGCTCCATCGTCTTGACCGCGATACCTCCGGAGTTTTGGTATTTGCGAAAAAACGGAACATCCGCGAGCAGATGCAGGCGGATTGGAACGAGCGGGTGACAGTGCGCGAATATCTCGCGATATGCGAAGGAACCTTTGAGAAAAAGAGCGGACGTTGCGAAAGCTTCATTTCCGAAAACCGTGTCCACGTAATGTTCTCCGGGCGCGAAGGAAAGCTTGCGATAACTGATTATGAGGTGATGCGGGAAAACGGCGAATATTCGCTTGTCCGAGTAAATCTCCGCACAGGCAGGAAAAACCAGATAAGAGTCCATATGAAGGACCTCGGTCACCCCGTCGTCGGCGACAAGAAATACGGCGCAACACAGAATCCTATAGGAAGACTCGGCCTTCACGCCTCGCGCCTCGGATTTACCCATCCGATAACAGGCAAGGAAGTAATAATTACCGCAAAACCCGAAAGAAAATTCACTTTACCGAAGTGATAATCAATATTCAACGAACAGGTGAAGTAACGGCTTCACCTGTTCTGTTGTTGCAAAGGAGAAGAATAGAGTGTATAATGAAATCAAGAAGGAGTGCTTTGATAAAAAGGAGGAGCTCTGAATGAAGAGGCTTGCAGCTTTGTTTCTCGCGATATTGATTTCTTTATCAACTGTTTCGGCAGTATCAGAAGAAAATTATGAAGATGTCCTTGGCTATGTTCTTACCGATTTCCAAAAGCTTGATTATGAGAACATAACACGCCTTGACTGTCTTGTTGCGATAATGCGGATAATTGGCTTTAATGAAAGAACTGCTTATACATATACACATCTGACTTCTTATGATGAAGAACCATATCTTGATGTGGGAGGTTCGGGTTATGGATATGTTATAGGCGGAGATTACCCTTACAATATTACAAACGGAGTGGCACACAGATATTTTGCACCATACCGCAATGTTACCATCCAAGAGTGTCTTGCGTTTATGCTTCGTTGCCTTGAAGTCGATAAAAATGTTCTTTGGGAAAATATTATGGAAGATAGTGTTTCCCACGGACTCATAAGTGTGGAAGAGGCAGAAGAATACGGAGAAAACAAGCTTCTTGATGAAAAACTTTTCCACGAGCTTCTTTGCCGCTTTCTCAAACAAAACAGAGCCTTGTATTGCGATATGGATGAAAATGGTAATGACGAGGTAAAACGCGCTGACAGTACAGCTGTGACGTATCTCGAGTGGGTGGAAAAATGCAAGGAAAAAGGACTTCCGTCAAAACCCTGGCCGACTATGAAAAACGATGCATCTGCATATGAACCGATTGAGGTGTATAGCTGTCCTAAGGGATATGTTCCAATGGAAAAACTTGAAGAAATAGGCAAAGTGTGGTTCTTTGAGAGTGGAATATGGGTTTACAAGGAACTGCATAAGGATGTAGTTTATCAGACTGTTGTGGAAAACTATAATTTCATAGTTAAATACAATGGTCAGTATTATATAAACGAAGAAAAGTATAATGCAATAGCAAAAGAGTTGGCCTCCGGCAAAACCCCTGAAACATTGAGTTTTGCCGACGACCATGAATGGGCAGAAGAATAAAAAATAGAGCTGAGAAATTTCTCAGCTCTGTTTTTCTAAAGCTCGATGATACTGCTCCAGGCATAGTTTCCGTCTTTGTCGCGGATCTCGACGCGCACCCATTTTTCAAAGTCGCGCAGGTTATATTCCGCATAGGTAAGCCCTTCTCCACGGAAGGTCTTGCCCTCCGACCAGGAGCTGTTTGAAAGAAACGCGATAAGATTGCATTCACTGCATTCTGCGATTATTTTGTTTCCGTCGCGCTGGATCGAAAGTATCGGGCCTTGTGAGCCATAAACTCTGCCGTCCTTGATTGCTCTTATGATATCTTTCGTCTCAAGGCTTTTTGCATTTACATAAGTATATGACTTTGCCTCGTCCGTTCCGTCATAGTAGTGAGCATCGTCCGTTGCGATAATTGGGTATATTATGCCGCCGTTTGCAAGCACGTCTATGAGATATCCCGAATAGGGGCGCGTGCTCTCGTGAGCATCCGATACAGTGTTGTAAATCTCGATTGCGGAAAAGCCCGAAAGAGCCTCCGCATCGCGGACGGAATTGAGCGACCACGCAGGATGCGCAAAGATTGACGCGCCGCCGGCATCAACTATCTTGTCGATTGTCTCCTGTCGCGGAGTTTCGCGCGTTATGTCGGGGGCAGTCTCCATTCCGACACCGACGATGTGCATAACGCCTTCGATCGTGTCACCGCCACCGAGGTTGTATTCGCAACCCGAAATGATTTTGAGACCTTCAATCTCGCGCTCGCCGCCAAATAACCAATGGTCGGTTATTGCGATTGCATCAAAGCCTGCAGCCTTATATATTTTTGCGACTTCTTCGGGAGCTTTTCTCCCGTCAGTGAGATTCGTGTGGACGTGAAGTCCGATTTTATACCAATTATTGCCCTGTTTATCCGTGTACATAGCTTCTCCTTAATATCCGAGTTCTTCAATTCGTTTTTGTTCTGCTTTAATATATGACCCCTTGTATGCTCCGGGATTATCCCACGTAAAGCCGTTCATAACCTCGGGGCGACCTGCATTGAAATCAGTTACGGTGAGCTTTCCGTTATTCTCGATGCGATAGGTGAACATATCAAAGTTCATCATACCGACACCTGTTGCTGTTGTGAAGTGAATTTTGCCGTCCTTTTTGAATATTCCGTCGATTGAAAACGGTGTATCCTCGCGCGTGAGATAGGCTTCACTGCCATCGGCGGAAATCCGCATAACCTCGTTGCCGCCGAAATGCACCATACCCGATATGCGCTTGCCCGGCTTGTGGGTGAGGATAACAAAGCTTCCGTCATCCTCGGAAATAAAGTCATTTACAGGTCTGTCAGTTACCTGAACAAGCGTTTTGCCGTTGTGGTAATAAAGACCTGCTTCGCCATAGCGGTATTTTTCATATTCGCGGTCAAGGTCACGGAAGCCTTCGCCATATTCTCCTCGCTCGATGTCATCGGGGATATTATACGATACCTTTTCCTTGCCGGTCACTGCATCAAGAAGCAGAATGTCAACGGATTTATCATTTATCCGCTTTGCAACAATATCGCCGTAAATAAATGAAATCAGCGAAAGGTTTGCCTCTTTGGTTTCAAAATAGCCGTTTCTCGTGATTACGAAATAATTTTTGTCCGTCATTACGATTGCGTTGTCTGTATCTATCATAATGTTTCTGCCGGCATACGGATACCACGGTGTTTCACCGCCGTTTATAAAGCTTAAAACCTCGCTTATCTCACCGTTCTTCACTGCAAGAACGGTGTTTTTGTCTTCATATGCGAGCGTTTCAAAAATATAGTGCGTATCACCGAGCTTGAACGGATTTTTATAGTTAAAATGTCCCTTTATCCCTTCACGCTCTGCTAATTTCGTCGTTTTAAGCGTTTTCGGATCCATTGTGTAAATCGTTACGGTTTCTCCGTCCTGACGATATACAAACGGATCATATTCTGTTCCGTCGCTTGCGATTGTGGAGATTGTGTCGAACACGAAATAGCCGCCTTCAGTTGTCCTTTTGACTTCAATTCCATATACACGGCGTATAATATACCCGTCTTTATCTATGTTGTAATCAGAAGCAAAAATGAAATCTGCCGCTTCGCCGAATTGTTCTGCTGTAAACATTTCGCGCTCAATACAAATTTCGGCAAAAGGACGATAGTTTTCATTCCTCGTATAATAACAGCCAAGCGCTGATAAGCTCATAACTGCAGCATCTCCGCGAGTGAAGCTTTGATTTGCATCAATTGCGTTTATTGTGTCAATTGCGTGTGTAGGAATATCGCTTATAATTCCAGTATCAATCTCTTCATCATCGCGCAGTGCCCGTGTTAAAAACGTCGCATACTGCCACGCGGTTACGGGCGGCTGTGAGCCATAGAGCGTATTTGAAACGCCCTTTGTAAGCCCGCTTTGGTACAGCCAGCCGACGTAACCGTCTGCCCATTCGGGAACATCCGTGAACGGATGCGTGAAATTGCCGTTCATTGCCGTCTTCTCCGCGCCGAGAAAACGCACAAGCATTGCCGCGGCTTCGGCTCTTGTCATTGAACGGTCAAGCTCAAAGCCCTTATCCGTCCCGCGGAATAAGTCAAGCTGATTGAGTGCATCCGCGTATTTTTCGGGGTTTTCATCAAGCGTTGCCGCAGTCGCAGAAAGACAGAGCACTGCGCAAAGAAGCAAAAAAACAATCGTTGTTGCAAATATTTTCTTCATGGTAAAATTCCTCCTTGAAACAATTATACGGGAAAATCAGAGAAAGTTCAATATCATATTCACGGCACGATTCAAAGCGTTCTTTATAATATCTTTGAAATATTATCATTTATGTTTCGTTTTGCCCGAAATGAAACGATTTTGTCTTGAAGTCACCTTGCCGATTGTGTATAATAACATTATAAAGGAAAGGATGTGCTTTTATATTATGAAAAAGACATATTGCAACCCCTTATGTGTTGAAAAGGTAAGCAGCGGAAGATGGCTCGACACGGGCATCAGCGGTCTCAACGCAAGAGATTATAAGGATTATCGCTCGATTTCAGACCCGAGCGTCATATATCACGAAGGAAAATGGATTATGTATGCAAGCTACAGCGTTGCACACGTAACTGAGGATTTTGTTCATTGGGACAAGGTCGATATCGGCGTTGAAAATCTTCGCTACAGCCCTGCGGTTGTGCAGTTTCGCGGCAAGTGGTATTTAAGCGGTCACAGTATGCCCGAAATGTATGTTGCAGACTCGCCGCTCGGTCCGTTCAAGCATTGCGGAAACCTCACAGATATGCACGGCAATGAGATGAAAGTCCCCGACGGATGCTATTTCACAGAGAATGACCGCCTCTATTTCTATTGGTGTGAAATCAGAGAGCCGAAAGAGGGCGAGGACGTTGAATGTGTCACGGGAACGGTCGGCGCAGAGTGCGACCCGAATGAGCCGTGGAAGCTGATTTCGGAGCCTGTCTGGATAAACACCTTCTCACCCGACAAAGAATGGGAACGCCACGGCGAATATAACCAGAACGAGCGCATCGGCTGGACGGAAGGCCAGTGGATGATAAAGATAGGAAGCCGCTATTATCTTCTCTATTCGGGAAGCGGAACGCAATATTCTTCCTATGCTTGCGGAATACTCTATTCCGATGAAGGTCCTCTCTCGGGCTTCAAGCGTCAGGAAAAGCACGATCCGCTGACACTCAAGAGAAACGGAATCCTCCGCGGCGCAGGTCACGGCAGCATCGCAGAAGGACCTGACAATACATACTGGGTGTTCTATACATATTTCTTCGGCTTCAACTACCGCTTTGAGCGCAGAGTCGGAATGGATCCACTCGGAATAGACGAAAACGGAGAGCTTTATTGCCCGAATCTCACGGAGACACCGCAGTTTGCTCCGGGTGTTGTCAAGAACCCCGAATGCGGCAATGATGCAGGACTTCTGCCGCTGACATTCTACCAGCCGGTAAAGGCATCGAGCTGTGCTCCGGGGCGTGAGCCGATTTATGCAACCGACAGCAGCGCCATCAGCTGGTGGCAGCCGGCAGAGGATGACAAGGAAAGATGGATTGAAATTGACCTCGGCGCAGAAAAGGGCTACAACATAAGCTCCTGCCGCATTATGTGGCGCGATATCGGAATGGAAACGCTCGACGGAATTATGCCCGGTGCATTCCAATATGTTGTTGAATATACAGAACCCGATTCCGATGAGTGGAAGATGCTCATTGATGCATCAAAGAATGAGAAGGACTATTGCGTTGACTACCGCACATTTGAAACGGTGACGGCAAGACACATTCGTCTCACCGTGCTCGGCGCTCCCGAGGGCATTACCCCCGGAGTTATCAGCCTCACGGTATTCGGAAAATGCGCACATTAAAATTTATATAAATTGGAGGAGTAAAAAATGAAATTAGTTAAGGACAAATATCTCGTTGTAGGTGCAGACTTTGCAGGATTTCCGCTTAAGGAAGCAGTTGTTGCACATCTCAAGGCAAAGGGCTGGAAGATTACAGACGTCGGTGTCAGAGTCGATTCCGATCCTGATGACACAGACCTTATGTTCCACAGAGTCGGTCTCCGCGTCGGCTCAATGATTTCGGAAGGCGAATTTGAGCGCGCGCTTCTCTTCTGCGGCACAGGTATGGGAATCCACATCGCGGCAAGCAAGTGCCCCCACGTTCACGCAGGTGTTGTTGAAAGCGTTCCCGCTGCACTCCGTGCAATCACGGGTAACGGCGTAAACGTTCTTGCAATGGGCGCATTCTATGTCGCTCCCGCAATGGGCTGTGACATCGCTGATGCATACCTCAACGCAGAGCTCGGCTCGGGCTATGAGTGGTGGAAGAATTTCTATGAATTCCACAAGCTTGCAATAGATGAGCTCGAGGCATTCGATTATGAGGAATACAAGAAAAACGGCTTCAAGGTCAATAAGCTCGGCGATTTCCCACTCAAGCTCGAAACAAAGCCGGAATAAGGTGGTATAAATGAAAAAAGACACAAAAGCGGCGGTGCTTTTTATAAGCGGACAGTCAAACGCCACCGCTCATCAGCAATATCTTGCGGAGGAGGATAAGATCCTCACTCCGCTCGCGAATGTATTCTCGCTTGACCGCGACCCGAACCAGTCGCTTGATATTGAGGATGTTGTATGGTCGGGCTGGACAAGCGGCGGCAAGAATCTTGGCGAGAACCAGGACCACACAGCAAGCCTTGCGTATTTTGTTGCAAAAAAATGGCAGGCGGCGATTGATGAAGGTAAGGATTTGCCCGATTTATATATTGTACAGATATCAATAGGAAGTCAGGGTATCATAAACGGAATGTGGAATCGGGATAAAGAGCCGATAATAAAGCCGGGAATACTCGGGGAGGCGGATATATCCCTTCTTCCGCTTGCTCTGCATATTCAGAAGCTTGCACTCAAAAACCTTCGTGATGCCGGCAAGAATCCCGAGGTCATAGGCTGGCATTGGCTTGGTTGCGAGCAGGAGGTCTGGTATGAGGCATACCACCGTGATGATTTTAGCGAGCGCTATGACTACCACTTTGATGTTATGCGCAACTCAATGGGCGGAGATATTCCGATATATCTCTATAAAATAGTTGTCCGCGGAGGTCTTGAGCGCTTTAATCTTCCGCTTGAGGCAGAGGATATCATAAACGAAGAAATCGTCCGTCAGGCAGAAAGACTCGGAGCCGTTCTCACAGATGTGCGTGAGTCTCCCTATTGGGATGCAAACGACAATCTTTACTACGGTGTTCTCGCAAGCGACCGCGCGCACTATGTGCCGAAGGTTCAGGAATGGCTTGCAGATGAATTTTTAGGTGAGATAATAGAATGAAAATAATTGAAAAGATAGCAAAAAGGGCGCAGGATGCAACAAATCCGCGCCCGACAATCGCCTTTCTCGGCGACAGTGTGACAGAGGGCTGCTTTGAGCTTATTCCAAAAAATAGCGAAGGCTTCAACAACGTCTATGACGGCGAAAGCGTTTATCACAAAAAGGTTGCGGAAATCCTCAAGGTTCTCTTTCCGACAGTTCTTCTCAATATCGTAAATGCAGGTGCGGCAGGAACGGGTGCGGTATACGGCCTTGAGAGACTCGAGCGCGATGTTCTCTCGAAGAACCCCGACCTCACGGTTGTCTGCTTCGGTCTCAACGATTGCGGAAAAGAGGATGACGGAATTTCCGAATATATCGAAAGTCTCCGCAAAATCTTTGCGCGTCTCCGCGAGGCAGGTAGCGAGGTAATCTTTATGACACCCTGTATGCTGGCAGAAAAGGTCAGTGAAACGATACATCCTTCCTTCGTTGAGCTTGCCGAAAAGCTTTCAGACCGGCAGAGACGCGGTGTGCTTGACCGATATATGGATGCGGCAAGAGCGCTTTGCGCGGAGGAAAATGTTCCCGTCTGCGATGCTTACGCAAAGTGGAAGAGAATGTCGGAGCTCGGCGTTGATGTGACGGAGCTTCTTGCAAACAAATTGAACCATCCGATAAGAGAGCTGCACAATCTTTTCGCAGTCTCGCTTGTTGAAACAATGATGAGGTGACATATATGTGGAACGATTTTGAATCAAAGGAATTTGTCTTCTGTGAGCGCGCGGCAACGATAGTATATCCGTCCTGCGCTCCAAACGGCAGAATGCTCTTAAAACCCGAATATCTCGGCGCATTTCCCGAGTTTGATATTGCGATGCTGGGGCGCGGTTATCATCTGATTTTCATTTCTCACGAGTCGCGTTGGGCGCCGGATAATGAAATTGATATTATGGCGGATTTTGTCCGCCACTGCGCAGAGGAGCTTTCCTGCGATGAACGCGTCATAATCGAGGGGATGAGCTGCGGCGGTCTTCAGGGTGCGCGCTTTGCTCAGGAATATCCTGAGCTTACGGCGGTGCTCTATCTCGACAACCCTGTTCTCAATATACTCAGTATGTATGGCCTTGGCGCGATTGACGACCCCGGTGCGCCGTCCTTCCGCCGTGAGATCATAAACACATTTGATGTTGACGATTCGACGATACTCAATTTCAGAAACAGCCCGATAGACCATATGGATAAGCTCCTTGAGAATAATATCCCGATTCTTCTTATCTACGGAAACGCCGACACCGTCGTCATCTATCGCGAAAACGGAAAACCGCTCGAGGACTATTACAAAGCAAACGGCGGCAACATCAAGGTTATCTGCCGCACGATGAAAAAGCATCATCCGCACGGGCTTGAGGACCCGACCCCGATTATCGAATTTGTCGAGGCGAATATGTAGAATTAAATATTACAAGAAAAAGCGCAGAGATTGCCACGGTCTCTGCGCTTTGTACATAATATACAGTTATTTTCGCATAGTATCGATAAGCTCGGATAAAATGCGGATTTGTTCGTTTGTGAGTCCGTCTGCATCTAAGATTGCTTTTGAACTTTCTTTTCCTAACAGATAGTCTGCGCTGCATTTTAGCAAAAATGACAGAGCTAATAGATTTTCAGCGCTTGGCGTCCTTTCTCCGGTCTCATACCCGGATATTATTGACGGGGACACATTAAGCCTTGTTGCCACTTGCCTCTGTGATAAACCTAGCTTCAGTCTCATTTCTTTGATTCTCTCAGGTAATCCATTAACCATAGGTGAACACCTCCAACACTTATTGTATACGCTTATGTATATGCTAAGGGTGTTGGAAGTAAACGCTTAGAGTGTTGACAAGGTATTTTGAATGTGTTATAAGTGAAAAAACTCAGATAGGAGAGATTGATTATGGCAGATTACATAAGACCCGGTACTTGCGGAGCGTGCAAAGAATTTGAATTTGAAGGGAATAACAAAAAGGGGTACTGCCGCAGATATGGCGCTTATTATTGGGATAACGACAGTTGCAACAATTATGAAGAGGATGATAGAAGACTATCATCGGGAGGTTCATCGTGTTTTTTGACAACAGCTTGCTGTCAGTATAAAAACCTTCCGGATGATTGTTATGAGTTGACTGTTTTGAGAAAATTCCGCGATGAATATTTAATGAATACTAAAGATGGAAAAGAGCTTGTAGAAAAATATTATGAAATTGCTCCCGGTATTGTTGAAAAGATTACAGTATCTGTCAGAAAAGAAAAGATTTTAGAAGATGTGTATGCTGAAATAGGCAAAATTATTTCTTTAATAGAAGCGGCAAAGGTGCAAGAAGATGTTGATGCATACAAAGATATGGTAATTATTTTGCAAAATGAACTCTGTAAATAATAAATCAATAATATTGGTGTGGAGGTTATGTTATGAATTTTTTTCAAAAGCTATTCAAAAAGAAAGAAAAATCCGAGCCGGAGAAAATTACCTTTCTTCGAATTTTTCCTGATGTATATTCGAAACAAATGCCGGAATCATTAGCACAGGTAATATGTAAAAACGGATATGTTTATTATAACTCAAGCCCAAATGCTGCCATCGGTTCTTTTAAGCGTGAAGAAAACGGAGATTACACTGTGTACAGTGAAGGTGGTGTTGAAATCGGTAAAGTTAATGCCGAAAGTAGGATAATTTATTTCAGCTTATTAGGGAAATATGAGTATTTTAAAAAATATTTTTCTGAAAATAATTTTGATCCTCTTCTTGAAAAATTAAAATTGCCACCTGATTTTTTTTGGTGCGCTGCAGAGTTTGTTGAAACATCTTCAGGAGGATTTATCCGAGAATATGGCGGAGATGTAATAGGAAAGTTCAGCGGAAATGGACTTGAAGCAGCTGCCGCATTTATTTGTTGGGCGAATGATCTAGCTGATTATAGTAAGTATGGTGATTTTTTTGGAAGAAGGCTCTATTAATGCTATCTGTTGAAAGGTAAGAGTTCCGTTAAAATCGACGATAATGTTAAGGGCATATATACTTTAAAGTACAGCAGATTGAAAAGTCCGCGTCTTGCGATGAGTTGATTTTGCAAGATAACGGTTCAACAGAAACACATAATGCAACCCTCGCGGATCCGATATATTAAATGTCGGATTCGCGAGGTTCTTTTTTCTTGACAAAGATAGGTGTTATGGTTTAGAATGTTTGTTGATAGCTCAACAAAAACAAGGAGACATAACACAATGAACATATTCTTCAAGGCGTATTGCAGAATCTATCAGAAGATTTTTCATATTGCCGCACCATTTTTGCCATACAGAACGCCGAAGCTTTTAAGCTCGGTGAGCGAATTGCCGCCGCTTCTGAAGGAGAAGAAGCTGTCGCGTGTGTTTTTTGTAATCGATTCGTTCCTATTCAAGAGCGGTGCAGCAGAGCCGCTGATTGAAAAGCTTCGGGAAAGCGGCGCAGAAGTCACAGTCTTTGATAAGGTAACGCCGAACACAACGATTGAATGTGTTGAAGAGGCGCGTGGGCTTTATGCTTCGCAAAAATGCGATTGCATAATCGGCTTTGGTGGAGGAAGCGCTATCGACTGCGCAAAGGGAGTTGGCGCGAGAATTGCGCGCCCGAAAAAGAGCCTGCAGAAAATGCGCGGCATACTGAAGATCATAAAAAAACCGCCTTTTACAGTTGCAATCCCGACAACTGCCGGAACGGGAAGCGAAACGACCGTAACGATAGTGCTGACTGACGGAAAGACTCACGAGAAATATCCTATCAGTGACCTTTGCCTCATTCCCGATGTCGCGGTGCTCGATGCATCGCTGACAACAACGCTCCCGAAGGGAATGACGGCAACGACAGGTATGGATGCGCTGACCCACGCGGTTGAAGCATATATAGGTATTTCAAAGCTCCGTGTGACGCAGAAAAGCGCAAGAGAAGCGGTGAAGCTCGTTATGGAAAATATTGAAGAGGCATATGAAAACGGAGAAAATCTCACAGCGCGAAAGAATATGCTTTATGCGGCGTATCTCGGCGGATATTCCTTTTCAAAATCATATGTCGGCTATTGCCACGCCGTTGCACATACGCTCGGCGGAAAATATAACATTCCGCACGGGCTTGCAAATGCCGCCCTTCTGCCTTATGTTCTTGATTGCTATGGGGCTGCTGTGCATAAGGATTTGTGCCGACTCGCAGTTTTTTGCGGTCTGTGCGATGAAAAGACCTCGCCTGCGGAGGGAGCAGGCATATTCACAGAGAAAATCCGTGAGCTGAACAGAACGCTTGGAATTCCTGAAAAGCTTTCGGGAATATGTGCCGGGGATGTTCCGCATCTTGCGAGACTTGCATCAAAGGAGGCAAATCCTATTTATCCCGTGCCGGTGCTTATGGATGCAAAAGCGCTCGAGCGATTCTATTTTGCTGTTGCGGAGGAAACAAAATGACAAGGGAAGAAATTTCAGATATCCTGAAAAAACAGAGGGAATATTTCAACTCGGGAAAAACGCTTCCGATAGAGGCGAGAATTGCGGCGCTGAAAGCGCTTCGAAACGCCTTGCAGAAAAACGAAGATAAAATTGCGCGCGCGATAGAGAGCGACCTCGGGAAATGCGCGTTTGAAAGCTATATGTGTGAAACAGGGCTTGTTATAAGCGAAATCGGGCATATGCTGAGAAACATAAGAAGCTATGCAAAGGAAAAGCGCGTGAAGACTCCGCTTGCGCAGTTTGCATCAAAAAGCTTCACAAAGTCTGTGCCATATGGTAACGTGCTTATAATGAGCCCATGGAATTATCCGTTGCTTCTGACTTTTTCACCGCTTGTCAATGCGCTTGCCGCAGGAAATACCGCAGTTGTCAAGCCGAGCGCGTATTCCCAGGAAACAAGCAAAGTCATCGGTGAGATAATAGAGGAGACCTTCGATTCCGGATATGTTGCGTTCATATCGGGCGGAAGGGAAGAAAATTCATATCTTCTCGACGAAAAGTTCGACTATATTTTCTTCACGGGAAGTCGCGCCGTCGGAGAGCTTGTCCTCCGGAAAGCGGCAAAGAATATTACACCGACAACGCTTGAGCTTGGCGGAAAGAGCCCGTGTATCGTTACAGAGAGCGCAAAGCTTGCGCTTGCGGCGAGAAGAATCGTCTGGGGAAAGTTCCTCAATTGCGGACAGACCTGCGTTGCGCCGGATTATATAATCTGCGATGAAAAGATAAAGGATAATCTTGTTTTTGAGCTTTGCGCCGAGATAAAGAGGCAGTATCCGAGTCTTTCCGATTGTGGGAAAATCATAAACGAAAAGCATTTTGAAAGAATTGTCGGCCTCATTGATAAAGACAAAGCCGTTATCGGCGGAGAGTGTGACCGCGCATCCTTGAAAATCGAGCCGACCGTTATGTGTGATGTCACTCTTTCCGATGCGGTTATGGGCGAAGAAATTTTCGGCCCCGTGCTCCCGATACTTACATATAAAAGCCTGAATGATGCAGAGCAGATAATCGGAAGCTTTCCGCATCCTCTTGCATTTTATGTGTTCTCGGAAAATAAGCGCGAGACGGAATATCTCCTGCAAAGGGTTCAGTTTGGAGGAGGCTGTGTCAACGACACGGTAATTCATCTTGCGACAAGTGAAATGGGCTTTGGCGGCGTCGGAGACAGCGGAATGGGCGCATACCACGGAAAAACAGGCTTTGAAACCTTCTCGCATCGCAAGAGCATTGTCGATAAAAAAACGTGGCTTGATCTTCCGATGCGCTATCGACCGTTCAAAGCTTTCTATGGCAAGCTTATAAGAATGTTTCTGAGATAGGTCGGTTTGACAAAGGGTATATAAGATGGTATAATTATGAGGTTGTTTTTTTATGAAGCAGCCTCATAATTTTATTGGAGTGTCATATGAAAAAGAAAGCTGTTTTTGTCAATATATTGCTTATCTGCTTTGCAATTTTAAGCATCATTCTCGCTGTCGGAATCGGCCCTGTTTCTGTTTCGCCGGTTGTGACGGCAAAGGTGCTTTTTTCAAAGCTTCCGATTCTCGGAAATCTGATAGCGCAGACGTGGGATGCGGTCAGCGAAAATATTATTATGAACCTGCGCCTTCCGCGTGTGCTGCTGGGGTTTGTCGTCGGCGCGTCGCTCTCCGTTTGCGGCGTTGCGATGCAGGCGATGACGAGAAATAACCTTGCAGATCCGTTTGTTCTGGGTGTATCATCGGGTGCAGCATCGTTTGCCACGCTCGGAATGCTTTTCGGTGCTTTTTCGTTTTTAGGCATATATTCGCTCTCTGTAAGCGCCTTTCTCGGCGCGGCAGTGACGACAGTTCTGGTATATGTTCTCTCGCGTGTGCGCGGACGCATAAACGTGACGCAGCTTCTCCTTTCGGGCGTTGCCGTGTCTATGATAATGGACGGAATAACAAGCATAATAAAGCTGTCCGCTCCGAATGCGCTCGGGCTACACAGTGCGGAGTTCTGGATGTCGGGAAGCCTTGCCGGGGCAAAATGGGCATATCTTGGCCTGCCTGCGCTTGTGCTGGTGCTCTGTATGGCGTTTCTTATGCTCAATCATCGTGGGCTCAATATTCTGCTTCTTGGCGACGAAAGCGCCGTTTCGCTCGGCGTAAATGTTGCCGGGCTTCAGAAGGGGCTTGTTCTTGTGGCATCTCTTATGGCAGGCGCGACTGTTGCAGTCAGCGGAACAATCGGATTTGTCGGGCTTATGGTGCCGCATTTCACAAGGCTTCTTGTGGGAAGTGATCACAGAAGAGTGCTTCCTGTGTCCGCTCTTCTCGGAGGAGTCCTTGTTGTGTGGGTAGACGTTGCGGCGCGTCTTCTGATAGCTCCTGAGGAGCTGCCTGTCGGCGTGTTGACGGCGCTTATCGGAGGCCCGGTATTCATTGTGCTTCTCCGCAAAAGCAACCGTGAGAAAAGGTAGGTGAGCGATATGCGGCTTGAAGTAAAGAATCTTTGTTATTCCTATGATGAGTCAAACGCGATAAAGGATGTTTCCTTTTCTGTCGCGAGGGGTGAGTTCGTCGGGATAATAGGCCCGAACGGCGGCGGAAAATCGACGGTGCTGAAAAACGTCTACCGTGCGCTGAATCCTGATCGCGGCGAGATATTGCTCGATAATGAGAATGTTCACAAAATGCCATATAAGAAATCGGCGCGGAAGATGGCGGTTGTCGGTCAGGAGAATGATTTGCCGTTTGATTTCACAGTCGAGGAAATTGTGGCGATGGGAAGAAGTCCGCAAAAAAGGCTTTTCGATATCGACACAGCGCAGGACAGGCATATGGTGCACCATGCGCTTGAGCATCTTGGTCTCGAAAACAGCCATAAGAGAAGCTATCAGAGCCTTTCGGGCGGCGAAAAGCAGAGGGTTATTCTTGCGCGTGCGGTCTGCTCCGAATGTGATTTCTTTGTGCTCGATGAGCCGACAAACCATCTTGATATAAGCTATCAGCTTGAAATATTCGATTTCATAAAGCGTCTTAACATAACTGTTCTTGCCGCGATACACGACCTCAATATGGCGGCGCTCTATTGCGACAGGCTCTATGTTATGAAGGGGGGAGAAATCGTTCTTTCCGGAACTCCCGAAGAGGTTCTGACCCCGGAAAATATATTTGATATCTATGGTGTATATTCAAAGGTGACAAAGAATCCGGAAAACGGAAAGCTCTCAATTTCCTATTTCAGCGGTCATTCAAAGAAGGGAACATGAAAAATGAAAAGAATTATTATGATGATTGCGGCGCTTTTGCTGCTTGTATCCTGCGCGGCAGAGCCGACACCTGAGGCTGCGCCGCCGGGTGCGCTTGTTTTTGATAACTACGGGCGTGAGGTGGCAATCTCCGCACCTCCTGAGAAGGTGCTCACCCTCGGCCCGAATTGCACAGAGCTTTTTGCGGCGCTTGGGCTTTCCTATAAGGTCATCGGCAGAAGTCTCATAAACCACAGCCGCGGACCTCTTCCTGAATATGCGGATGCCGTGAACTCAATTCCCGAGCTCAATTATGCCTCGGCAACGCGCGAAGCGATCCTCACCTCGGGTGCGGATTTTGTGTATGCGCTGGATTGGGAGATTGGCGACGAGGGCTGTAATATCGAAGAGGCAAAGGCTTATGGCATTGATGTCTATGTCAATTCTGCGACAACGCTTGATGAGCAGTATAAAGAAATATCTGATCTCGGAAGGATTTTCGGAATTGAGGACAGAGCTGAGGCCTTTATCGAGGACCAGAGGGCGCGAATTGCAAAGGTCGGAGAAACTGTTTCGGGAAAAGAGCCCGTTCGCGTGCTCGTCTATGACAGCGGAAACGACGGCGTGTTCACCTGCTCGGGAACGAACTTTGAATCGCTTCTCATATCGCTTGCAGGCGGAGAAAACATTTTTGAAGATATGGATGATAAGCAGTGGATAACAGTGAGCTATGAAGAAGTGCTCGTGAGAAAGCCGGATGTCATCCTCATCCACGATTATGACAGCCCGTCAGTCGATGAGAAAATTGCAGAGATAAAAGCAAACCCGGTCCTTTCAGAGCTTGACTGCGTTAAAAACGGGCGCTTTGCAACAATAACGCTTGAGAGCGTACTTCCGGGAAACCGTATGGCATATGCCGTTGAGTCGATGGCACGTGCGTTTTATCCGGAGCTTTTTGAATAGAAGGCATATGATAAACCTCTGCGTGTTTCGCGGAGGTTTGTCTTTTATATTATTTATACAAAAAATTTCTAAATTTTTTGCTATAATTTTCATAAATTACAGTTGTAAATTTGAAAGAAATCGTTTATAATGATAGCATACGAAAATTTTTAGGAGGAATATAAAAATGAGTATCAAAATTGGTATCAATGGATTTGGCCGTATCGGCCGTATGGTTTTCCGCGCAAGCGTAAACCATCCTGAAATCGAAGTTGTCGGCATCAACGACCTTTGCCCGGCAGACTACCTTGCATATATGCTCAAGTATGACACAATGCACGGTCAGTTCGAAGGAACTATCGATTACACAGAGAATTCCATCATTGTTAACGGCAAGGAGATTCCGATCTCTGCAGAGCGCGACCCGGCAAACCTTCCGTGGGCAAAGCTCGGCGCTGAGTATGTTGTAGAGTCCACAGGTCTCTTCCTCACAAAGGAAAAGGCTGCAGGTCACATCGCTGCAGGTGCTAAGAAGGTTGTTATGTCTGCTCCTTCAAAGGACGACACACCGATGTTCGTTATGGGTGTTAACCACACATCCTACACAAGCGATATGGATTTCGTTTCCAACGCTTCCTGCACAACAAACTGCCTTGCTCCGATTGCTAAGGTTCTCCATGACAACTGGGGCATCACAGAAGGTCTTATGACAACAGTTCACTCCACAACAGCTACACAGAAGACTGTTGACGGTCCGTCACTTAAGGACTGGAGAGGCGGACGTGCTGCAGCCGGCAACATCATCCCGTCTTCCACAGGTGCTGCAAAGGCTGTTGGTAAGGTTATTCCGGA
>JAFSIZ010000135.1 GCA_017439555.1 Oscillospiraceae bacterium
AACGCCAGGCCCAAGAAAGTTTTACTTTATCAAAAACCTGTGGATTTATTTGATGCTTGCCTTAAAATCTGTTGCACTTAGTTTGACAATTCATCATAAGTTTATTGTATATCCAAACTCCCATTTGTGTCAAAGGTAGCGGAGCGCACCCAATCAAAGGCTTCCCCTTGAGGGGAAGCTCCGCCGCAGGCGGTGATGAGGTGGTTAAACGTTATACCATATGCAACAACGTATGTTGTTAATTTATAAAAGACACGTATCTTCTTTGCTTTTCGGCAAAGAAGCAAAACGAGCCAAGAGTGGTACTTCGACGAAGTTGCGACCCTGCACCCGGAGAAAGGTAGGGAAGACTTGCACTTATCAAAAAGCTATCTTTTTATAAAAGGATAGCTAAATATATACAGGATGAATTGACTGCTTGATTTCCTAATTTTTTCTAAGCCTTGACCAGAAGAATATGATAATCTGGCCGGGGATGCCGAGGAGATAGATAAATCTCACATTGACCGAAAAAAGAATTATGAGCGAAATATGGATGACGGCAAGCGTGCTCCACATAAGCAGCGATATGATGAGAAAATTGCGGCGGCGATTGAACCATATGGAATTGAATACCAGCCAGACGATAAACGTCGGCGGAACGGACCACAGAAAAACGAGCCAGTGATCATTGTGTGTATATTCGCGAAGCATATCCCCTGTAACGAATATGACAAGCGCGATAAGCCACACGAGCATGAGCGACATACCTGTTATAAAGCCGTGGTTTGCAAATACCTTGCCGCGCAGCGCGACCTTCGGTTTCTTCTCTGTGTGGTCCTCCTCGAGAAGATAATCGACAGTCACAGAGAAAATATCCGCGATGGCCTTGAGCACAACAACATCGGGGATTGATTCTCCCCTCTCCCATTTTGAAACCGCCTTGTCGGAATAGTTGAGCTTTTCTGCAAGCTCAAACTGCGTTATTGCCGCAGCCTTCCTCAGGGTGGATATATTTTTCGCAATTATAAGGCGTAAATCTTCCATTAAAAAACCTCCGTCGGGTGTATGCTTATGTAAAATATGAAACCTGATTTTCAAGGGGTATATTTTAATTTATAATTATTTTACCATAAAAATAATGACAAAACAACGTATATTTTGTAAATTCTACTATCGGTAGAGTGTGTTTTTTGCCGCTCTACAATGCGGTTTTTCAGAGTCGCGCCCGAAAAGGTTTAAAAAACGGGCGGTTTGTGTTAGAATATCAGCATCACACTCAGGAGGAAATCTCAAATGAACGATTTTGTTATAATCACAGATACAGCCTGTGATATCTATCCGGATGTTCTCGCCGGCTGGGGCGTCAAGGCGCTTAGTCTGACTTTCAAGTTCTCCGGTGAGGACAAGGAATACGGTGCATACGATCTCCCGATCAAGGAGTTCTATCAGAGAATGCGCGATGGCGCAACGGCAAAAACTGCGGCAATAAATATTGAGGGCTTCAAGGATGTTTTCCGCGAGGAGCTCAAAGAGGGGCGCGACGTGCTCTATCTCGGCTTCTCATCGGGGCTTTCAAACACATATAACGCAGGCCGCCTTGCTGCAGATGAGCTTCTTGAGGAGTTCCCCGACAATCGCGTAATCGCTATAGATACGCTCTGCGCAAGCGCAGGTGAGGGGCTTCTTGTCAAGCTCGCTGCGGATAAAAAGGCAGAGGGAAAAAATATTGTCGAGACAGCAAGATATATAACAGGAATACGTGAAAATCTCTGCCATTGGTTCACGGTTGACGACCTCGTCTATTTGAAACGCGGCGGAAGAGTGAGCCCGACGGCGGCATTCTTCGGCGGTATGCTCAACATAAAGCCCGTTCTCCATGTTGACGATGAGGGCAAGCTTATCCCGGTCTCAAAGGTCAGGGGCAGAAAGGCTGCGCTCCGCGCTATAGTCGATAAATATGAAGAGCTCGCGATAGACAAGAACGGAACAATATTCATCTCCCATGGCGACTGTATCGACGATGTCAACGCGATAAAGGCGATGCTCGAGGAAAAGGGCGGCAAGGTCGAGCTCATAACAGATGTCGGAACTGTTATCGGCGCACATTCGGGCCCGGGCACGCTTGCTATATTCTATCTCGGCAAGCACAGATAATAAAAAAGACGCCGCAAGGCGTCTTTTTCTGCGTGTCGATAAAGTATAAATTATCATCCTGAGCGCCCCATATTGTCATCCTGAGCTTTAGCGAAGGATCTTAAAAATGCGGAATTAAGCCATTTAAAGATTCTTCGGCTTGCGCCTCAGAATGACAAAAGGGGTATTTTTCTGTTATTGGCGAAACCCTGTAGAGACAGGCCTCCCGGACTGTCCGCAAAAAATTGATTAAACGTCATTCGCTTTACAACGTCTGAAGCGATGAATCAACGTGACACATTATGTTCTTCAAAGCAACAAAAAATACAGGGGCTGTTCACCCCTGTATTTTATATTATGTAATTTATATCAATCTTTTTTGCCGATGCGCTTGCCGACGCCCTGAAGGACAGACAGGAGCGACTGTGTCAGCACAGGATATTCCTTCGCGATGTATTCCTGAGAAAGCTCCGGAAGCTCTGTGACACTTCCCTTCTCCGCATCAAGACCCTCTGCCTCGCTCTTTATGTGTGCGAAGGACATCGAAAGCTCTGCATTGGTAAGCTCAGGCCAGAGCTTTTCGTTGACGGAGAAAAAGTCCTCGCTGTTTTTTCCGTTTGCCGAATAGAGCGAGCGGAAAACCTTATATATTGCAGCATTGAAGAATGCCGCAGTCTCCGTTATGAGCTTTTTGTTCTTTGATTTGCCGACAATGTCGAAAATTATGCTGAGAGAATTGAAGATAAGCTTTTTGTTGAGCGTCGCCATCATGCTGCCGCGAAGCACGTTGTCCTTGTCCTGTGAGCTGTCGGGCAGGTCCTCAGCCGTGATTGTGTAATCCTCGCGTGACATAGTGCGACCGAGGAGAAAATCCGTCGATACCTTGTAATAGTCTGCAATCTTTGCGACAAATTCAAGACCCGGCTCGCGAAGCCCGTTTTCATAATGCGAGAGAACTGCCTGCGACACGCCAAGCTCCTTTGCAACCTTTCTCTGGCTCAGGTTCTTTTCCTTGCGCAGAAGCGATATTGTTCTCGGAAAATTAGTATTCATTTTATAATCCACCTCAAAAAATCGTAACAGTGCGTATATTATATATCATATATTACAGTTTGTAAAGAGGGAAAATTGAAAAATGAAATATTATGTGTTATAATGCCAAAAAAAGAAATATGCAGCGCCGTATCGAAAGCCTCCCCTTTGTGTCGAAGGTAGAAAATGTCGTTGCGCACTAACCCAAAGGCTTCCCCTTGAGGGGAAGCTCCGCCGCAGGCGGTGATGAGGTGGTTAAACGTTATCCCATATACAACAACGTATGTTGTTAATTTATAAAAGACACGTATCTTCTTTGCTTTTCGGCAAAGAAGCAAAACGAACTTAAAGGGGGATTTCGATTTCCCCCTTTAAGAATTCCCCTTGAAACGAGCAGGGTTGCGACCCTGCACCCGGGGAAAGTCTCCCCTTACACTTCAAGTGGAGCCTTTGGTGCTCAAACACCGCAAATTTATCCCCCCCGCAGAAAACGACCTGCACCACCGAAAACGGTTTTCAAGACAAATATATATAAATCAAGGACAAAGGAATGGTTAAAATGAAGTTGAAATGCGGCCTTCTGGGCGAAAGGCTCGGCCACAGCTATTCGAAGCAGATCCACGCGGCAATCGCGACATATGAATATGAGCTCTATGGCGTGCCGCGCGAGAAGGCGGCGGAAATGATAAAGAGCGGAGAGTTTGATGGCCTCAACGTCACAATCCCATATAAGGAGCTTGCATATTCGCTTTGCGATGAGCTCGACGAGTTTGCAAAAGAGGCGAAGAGCGTCAACACGGTTGTCCACCGCGGCGGAAAAATCTGCGGCTACAACACGGATGTATTCGGCTTTATGGCGATGACAGAGCGCGCAGGTATCTCATTTTGCGATAAAAACGTGCTCATCCTCGGCAGCGGCGGCACTTCAAAGACTGCGCGTCTCGCCGCAAAGAAGCTCGGAGCACGCAGTATATCGGTATGCTCGCGCTCGGGCGAGATAAATTATGACAACGTCTATTCCCTTTCCGACACAGAGATTATTGTCAACACAACGCCTGTCGGTATGTATCCGAAAAACGGAGAATGCCCGATAGAGCTTGCAAGGTTTGAAAAATGCGAGGGCGTGGTTGACGTCATATACAACCCATCAAAAACTGCGCTGACCGCAAGCGCGGAGGAGCTTGGCATCCCGGCTGTCACAGGGCTCTATATGCTCGCGGCGCAGGCGTGGCGTGCGGCTGAGATTTTCACAGGCGAGAGCCTTTGCCGCTCGCTTATAGATCGCGCTGTCAAGGCTGTGTGGCAGGATATGACGAATATTGTATTGATAGGTATGCCCGGCGGCGGAAAGAGCACTGTCGCCGCGCGCGTCGGAGAGCTGCTCGGCAGGCGCGTTGAGGACACGGATTCAATCATCCGCGAGCGTTTCGGCGCACCTTCGGACATAATAAAGGAAAAGGGTGAGGACGAGTTCCGCCGCATTGAGACTGCGGTGCTTGCGGAGCTCGGCCGTGAGCGCGGGCTCATCATTTCCACAGGCGGCGGAATCGTCGAGCGTGAGGAAAACCGACTTCTGATGTCTCAGAACGGCCGCGTCTATCTCATCGAGCGCGCGATAGACAAGCTCGACAGGTCAGACCGCCCCCTTTCGTTTGACGTACACGCGCTTTATGAGCGACGCCGCAGCAGATATGAGGCGTTTGCAGACGTCAGAATTGACAATAATTCGAGCGTGGACGCCGCCGCGGAGGCAATCGTCAGAAATTTTACGGACAATCAATAATTTAAATCTGATATGTGTTTGAAAAAACGCACCTAACCAAAGGCTTCCCCTTGAGGGGAAGCTCCGCCGAAGGCGGTGATGAGGTGGTTAAATGCTATACGGTTCTATGATTCCACCTCATCCGCCTCCGCTTTGCTCCGGCACCTTGTCTCGCTGTGGGCTCGGTCACGTCGCGGTTCTGATAGTCCACCGGACTATCATTCATTGCCGCGCCGACACTCCGCTTACGCTCCGCTACCTCAAGGGGAAGGCTCTTGTTGATATCCCTCCCCTCGTAGAAAAGACCCTGCACCCGGGGATGCAGCGGAAAGCGTACAAAAAACGAGCCAAAGGCGAGTCTCGACGAGATTATGTGCAGAAGATGTGTGCGCCGATTGTGCGGACAACAGGGCGCGAGCGTATCCACGAGTTTGTCGCCGTCCTCGGGTTATAATAATATACCGAATCGGAAACAGGGTTGAGCCCACTAAGCGCGTCCTGCGCGGCTCTGCGGCTCTCCTCGGATATCGGCTCGTTGAACTGGCCGTCATCCAGCGCGGAAAATGCGCCCTTCTGATAGATTACCCCGGCAATCGTGTTTGGAAAAGACGGATGCTTCACGCGGTTGAGAACAACTGCGCCGACGGCAACCTGACCGAGATATGGCTCTCCCCTCGCCTCGGCAGAGATTATGCGCGCAAGGAGATAGAGATCGTTTGCATAGGCATCACCTGCGGCGGCCTCGGAAAGCCCCATGGATGACAGCGTCTCATCACCGGCAATGCCGTCAACGCGAAGGCCGTTTTGCGCCTGATATTCGCGCACCGCCGCCTCTGTCTGCGCGCCGTAGATGCCATCGACGTTTCCCGTGTAGAGCCCCTCCTGCAGGAGTGTGTTCTGTATGCGCCGCACACCCTCGCCGCGTGAGCCGCGCTTATATACGGCCGCATATGCATTCACCGCCGTGAAAATTATGAAAAATATGACAAGGGCAAGGATTTTTGTCCGTTCACGCTTCATATGATATATCCCTCCGCAATGTTTTTTTGATATTTTACCCGAAAATCAAAGTGCATATACATCTGTAACATAAAAAGGAGAAAAGATATGAATTTCAGATTTGCTAAAGAGCAGGACAGCGCGAAAATACTCTATTTTATAAAAGAGCTTGCCGAATATGAAAAAATGTCCGACGAGGTCATCGCCACGGAGGAGGACATACGCCGCGAGCTGTTTGACAACAACCACGCAGAGGTCATATTCGCGCTCGACAGTAAGGGCGAAGAGGTCGGCTTCGCGCTGTTTTTCACAACGTTTTCGACCTTCCTCGGAAAAAGCGGCATCCACCTCGAGGATTTATATGTCCTGCCGTCACGCCGCGGTGAAGGTTTCGGAAAGGGCCTGCTCTGCCGACTTGCGGAGCTCTGCCGAGAGCGCGGCTGCGGACGCCTTGAATGGACGTGCCTTGACTGGAACACCCCGAGCCTTGATTTCTATCGCTCGCTCGGCGCAGAGGTTATGGACGAATGGAGCCTTCTACGTCTCTCGGGCGATGCGCTCCAAAAGCTCGGGAAATAAAAGAAGAAAGTATCGCCGCGGTATACACCAAAAGCCTCCCCTTGCACTTCAAGCAGAGCCTTTGGTGCTCAGAAACCGCGAAAGCATCCTGTTCTCACATAGGAAACAAATGGTTTTCAAAACTTGAAGTAAAAATTTGACATTAAGATTTAAAAGTGATATTATATAAATTACGAAAGTGTTAATTTTTATATAAATTGGAGGAGTTTTTATGAAACGCATACTTTCAATAATCCTTGCACTGGCGCTTATAATAAGCCTTGTGCCTGCAGTCTTCGCAGCTGATGAGGCAGTGGAAGGAACGATAACGTATAATATTAAGCAAACCTCGGTCAGCAACACAAAGACCTATGACGGTGCAATTATTGCGCCCCGCGAAACTGCCGAAGGGACTAATTTCGGTAAGATCAAGTTTACCGGCGGAACATATGGCGTTCCGACTATGATGAACATCCTCAAAAACAGTGAAGGCCTTTTTGCTAAGGCGGACGGCAATCTTGCGAACTCAGAGACCTCGCTTGTTACTTACAGAACAATCGAATATCATAGCTATATCAACACCTCCGGCTCTCGTGTGCCCGTAAGGAAGTCCGCGAATCGCTATGATGTGTATGTTGGCGCTCTCAATGGAGAAAATGCACGCACTGACGGACTTGAGGTGGTTTCCGCAGGAAGCTCAGAGGTGAAGACATATACGATCTCCGACACTATTGATCATAGCGTAACAGCTCCGTTTGAGCTTATGGGCAAGGCAGAGCTTGGAACTCACGGCTTCCTCTATAACGAAGGTTTCCGCGGAACATTCAATGTCGGTTCTACCGGTCAGAATTTAAAAGAAGCAAATCTCCACAAGCTGAGCTTTGCTGTCAGAATAAAAATCCCCGATGATGCAGTGACAGGCAAATATACTGTCAAGATTGGAAGCGACCATGTAAATCCGAACGACGGTAAGGTTTATTCCGACCAATTTGCTTCTGAAACAAACGTTTATATAACAAAGATTGACCCGGAGGTTGGTCTCGAGGCAAAGTGGGCATATAATTCAGGATGCTACAGCTCTTTCACAGATGCAAGTGGCAATGCTCTCAGCGAAGAGGCTTACGCTTCTGACGGAAATAAGCTTACAGGAACATATCTTTCAACAAACGGAAACAAGGTTCAGTTCCCCAATATTCGCACATTTGAAGCAGGTGCTGAATATATAGTATATTTCCGCATCAATCTGGATACTACATTAAAAACACTTGAAGATGGCACTAAAAACATCGGAAGCAATTATTATCAGGCATTCCATCTCTCAACAATCGAACTCATCCCTGTTGCCGAGGATGTTCCGCTTGCACTTGCAAGCGCAGAACTTGCATATGATGAGGCGACAAGAACCGTCTCTGTCTCAAGTGCAAAGATGAATGACGATACAGATGCAACGGGCTATTCCGTCACCTATGGTATTGATAGCGCAAAGGGCGCAACAATTTCTTCAACAGGTGTTATCACACCCGGAACGGACGACGAAACCGTCTCCGTCTACGCAGATGTTACGCTCGACGGAAAAACAGTCCGCGCAACGTTCTCCGATATAAAGCTTTTCGGCAAAGAGCCGGGTCAGCTTAAATACAGAATATCCACAGATTTTTTAAACGATGCCGCATATGAAGCAATAAGTACTCTCGACGGAAGCGCTTTGGGAGACCTTCGCAACGCTGAAATGACCTTCATAAGCTGGAAGGATATGTATTACACAAAGAGCGGCTCAACACTTGCAAGAGCAACGGCAGAAACAACAGATCTTGCGCCTATAACAAACATACTCAGCCCGGACACTGATAAATATGAGTTCCCCGGAAGACATTCGGCAGACAATGTCCCGAGACTTTTCGGCGATGGCTTTATTTCTCAGTTTGTTGTAAAGAGATATAATGCCGAAGAGGAGGTAACAGCGAATAATTATGAGCATCAGTATAAAACCGGCAGACCCCACTATGCAATAAAGCTCTATATCCCGCAGAAGGGTGCTTATAAGCTTTCGCTCGGAAACAACTTCACACCTGCCTCAGGTGCAGTTTACGGTGGCAGCAACTATTACACAGGCAGCGGAGCTTCGGCAGCCTCCAAGGGATATGAATCCATGACCGAGGTTTACTTTGCAAAGGCAGACTATGACCTTAACTATGTAAACGGACAAGGTATCCTTTCGGGAACGGGCGCTGAAGCATATCTTGTTGATGACAACAAAATCGGTTGGTATAATTCGGGGCTCTATGGCGAAACGCAGAACTATGACGGCAAATATCTCGTTGCTCCCGAAGCCGGCGAATATTTCATTATATTCACAGCCACCTCCGACAGCCTTGAGAAAAACCCGGGCGTATTCCACAGAAAAATCACTAACACGGAGACCGGTGCCGTTGCAAGTTATCAGGACTTCCAGCTCTTCATTCTCTCCGAAATAAAGCTTACTCCTGTATCTGAGGATTCCGACTATACAGCCTCCTTTAATGCGAAAGAGAGCACATATACAACAAACGGAACGGCGACTGTGAACACCTATGCCTACACAGACGGTGGCGAGCTTATTGAAACTCTCGTAACGGGCGCAACGGTTACAATGGGCGAGAAGTATACCTATACAGCGCCGGACAAGAGCGGCTATAACTTCCTCTATTGGGCAAAGGGCGCAAGCAAGCACAAGATCATCGTGTCCTTTGAAAAGGAGCTTAACTATAAGCCTGCAGAAGGCGCAAACTATCTCGTTGCAGTATATGAGAAGGAAGGCGAGGCAGAAACACGCGCTGAATTCTTTAACGCAAACGGCGACAGAATCGCGACTGTCGGAGCAGACGGAACCGCTCCCGATTATCCGTCAATGGCAGGCTTTGGGGATGCAACCTCCTGGCAGCTCTATGGCACTGACAGGACCTATGGAAAATATGAAGAAATTGCGGATATGGAAGCCACGGGAAATCTGATTCTCGTTGCAAAATATCCGGAGACTCCCGAGACTGTTATGGTCAACGGAATTGAATATGTATATGGAACAGATGTAACGCTCGTTGCAGAGGAAAGAGCAGGCGAAATATTCAAGGGCTGGAAGCGCGATGGCGAGATCGTCTCAGTTTCAAAGACATATACTTTCAAGGCCTGGGAGGAAGCAACAGTCGAGGCAATATATGTTACAGACGAGCCGGCATTCTCAGGTAAGTTTATAAAGATCGTGATTGATTCTTTCGCAGCAGGTGAGAACACAACAGCAGTTATGGCAGAGTTCATCGGCATCACCAATGCTGTCGAAAAGGGAATCATGATCGGAACACGCAAGATCCCGATGAAGGGCAACGGCAACCAGTTCACGGTAATCGCAGACGAAATCGGCACATATTCGGGCTATGCAATCGTCAAGGACGGCGCAGGCTATAAGCTGATTACTGATGGCGAATACATTAAAAAAGATGAAGCTTCAAACTAAGAACAACACATAGACCGAGAGAATTCAAACGAATCAATTGGTTTTTGATAATGTAAAACTTTTTTGGGCCTGGCGTTGATCAACGCCAGGTTCTTTTTTTATTGACGCGGTATGCACAACCACCCGAAAGTCTCCCCTTTACGTTAAATGTAGCGTAGCACACTAACCCAAAGGCTTCCCCTTGAGGGGAAGCTCCGCCGCAGGCGGTGATGAGGTGGTTAAACGTCATCCCATATACAATAACGTATGTTGTTAATTTATAAAAGACACGTATCTTCTTTGCTTTTCGGCAAAGCGTTATACTCTTTAAATAACAGAGTTCCTCGCGGCATAGCCGCTGCGGTCGATTGCTAAAAATATGCCACCGGCATATT
>JAFSIZ010000136.1 GCA_017439555.1 Oscillospiraceae bacterium
ATGTGTAAGGTTTACAAAGATTTTTAATATAACAAGGAGAACGCGGAAAATGAAATTTGATTTTAACAGTGAGCTTATGAAGACAGCGTATTCAAAATTGGGAATTGACCCGATTAATACGGCAGAGCATTATCAGCTTGCTTCTCATCTTGGTTTTAACGCAATTAAGGGTGATGTAAGAATCACTAAGGACGGAAAGCTTGTTATGTGCCACGATGCGGGAATAACGCTTGATGAAAACGGACGAATCGGAAAGTTTGATAAGCAAAATCATATACCGTTTCTTGAAATGACATATGATTACGTAAGAAGCCTTGAGTACAGCGCAGAAGCCGAGGCGATGGGGCATTATGCAAAGGTATGTAATTTTGAAACCTTCATCCGCATTTGCCGGGAAAACGGAAAGATTGCATACATAACGCTCCGCAACAACAAGATACCGGAGGTTGTTGCAGAGGTGTTCAGGATCCTCAGAAAATATAATATGGAAAACCATTGTGTGATAAACTCGTTTACGCACGCAACGCTTTGCGAGGCAAGCAAATACAACAATGAAATTCCTCTGTCACACGTTATAGGCGACCGGGGAACGCTGCTGACGAAGGAGCTGGTTGACGGAGTTATTCCTTTCGGGCACGGAATTGTGAATTTGTTTTACTGCCCCTCGCCGGATATGGAAGAGTATTGGAACTCGTCTCTTGAAGCAATTGAATATGCAAGGGAAAATAACGTGGAAATCCATGCCGCAATTCTTAGCTCCTATTCCGATTACGCATGGCTTGCCGAGCGCGGAGTTCAGGGGTTTCAGATAGAACGTGCTTGTCTGCCGTATACAAGAAGTGATGTTCAGTTTGTCATAAACGTAAATGAAGGCAAGGCAAGCTTTGAAAACATTCTGAACTCCGATCGGATGAAAGCGGATGTTGCGGCTTCAAATGGTGTTGTTTCTGTTACCAACATAAGAAATAACGGAAGTACATATGGGTATGATGATGCGCTCCCTCTTTTGTGGCTTAATACGCTTCCGTTTGATATCAGCGTAAATTGCAGGGAAAACAAGAGCTGCAGCATATGTTTTGAGGATAATGCGATAAAGCTTGATACAAAAGGAAAGGACGGAAAATATTATGTCAATGTAAATATTTAATTTGTACCACGCAAAGGGGATATCCCCTTTGGTGTTGGAACTCCAACACCAAGCCGACTTAATAGGAAACACTTTTATATAAAAAATGAGGAGGAAAAAACAAAATGAAAAGATTATTGGCAATGATTCTCGCACTGGCAATGCTCGTAACCCTTGTACCGGTTGCTTTTGCAACGGGAGAAGCAACAAACGAACCGGCAGGAATAACGGTCGTCTATAATTTTAAAGCTTTTGAAGGGAGTGCCGATTCGGGGACGATCAGCAAAGCAATAGAGTACGACGACACATACGGGTTTTGGATGTGGAGAAAGAACTACAGTCGAGATATAACTATGAAGTCTGTTCATCTTCAATACAACGTCAGGAATGATATAAATAATTCAGCATCCGATATGGATGAAGATGATTTCTTTCTTGCTTTTGAAATAGACATTCCGGTGAGTGGGTTATATGATGTAACCCTTAATAATAGAACATACAAAAGCTATGGTGCTACAGCAAAGCTTTATATCATTCCGGCAAGCACGGCTAACGAAGACCTTGCTTCATGGATGAAAAATCCGGATAACAAGAGTTTTGGAGATGAATTCAGCTTTTGTGATAGCACACTAACCAAATGGGGAGAGCAAGATGAACCTCTCGGGGAAAAATATTTTGAAGCAGGGAAATATGTTTTCGCTTATGCTGTCACAGGAGTGACCGGAAGCAGCCGGACTATGTTTGTAAAGGGCATCACCCTCGACGGTGATGGCGAAACTGCAGCAAATTATGTCCCAATAATTTCGAGTCTTACTGCAACTGAAAACGAAGGAGTTACAACTGTTAAAGCAGAAACCAAGCTTATGAGTGATGCGGTAAATTCAGCAGAGGATGCAACCATAACATATACAGTAGCAACTGATGATGCAACTCTTGCGGAGGTCGATGCAACCACCGGTGTCGTAACCGGACTTGCAGACGGAACAGCCACGATCATTGCAACTGCAACTAAGAACGGACTTTCTTCTTCAAAGTCAATAGAAGTAACGGTAACGGCACCTTCCGCTGCAGAACCGGAGGAAACTGCACCTGAAGCAGCACCGACGGAGATAAACTACGGCGTATTTGCAAGTGATGCGGTATGTGCTTCTGCTGTAACCGCAAACGGCACTAAGCTCAGCGAAGCAACAGACAACATTGCAACCGGAACTCTTACTCCGGGTGAAACGCTTACCGCAACAGCAGAGGATAATGTTACCGGTTACAAATTCCGTTACTGGGTTCTCGGCAGTGCTGCAACGGGCAGATACTACAGCTCTGAGAATACCGTAACCGTAAACCCGTATGCAAATATCGCACTTACCGCAATTTATACTGAGGTTGAGGAAGAAACAGAGTATCTCGATTTCTTCAATTGGAACGGAGATTATGTTGACAGTAAGGCAATTGCGGACGGAAAGGTAACAGCGCTTCCAACGGCAACGCTTACCGGATATGAGTTTGCACACTGGCTGCTTGAGGACAACGTAACCAAGCTTACAAGCGAAAATTACGCAACTACTGAAATTTCAGATGGCGTTTCAAAAGCAATGGCACAGTATACTGCAGTGAACGGTTATGATAGCTCAAATAAGCCGGAAGGAACATCAACTACCGGCTGGACGCGCGGTGGAAAGCTTGTTTCCTACAGCGAGACGTATGAGTTTTTTAAATGGCTTAACGAAGTCGGTGAGATTGAAAAATACGCCGGTGAAGCAATCACCGATAAACTTCCGCTTGTTGTGCTTGAAAATAACGGAACAAATTACATGATCGAGTATGATAAGGGCGAGTGTGAAATAGTAGAAGCCGGCATTCTTTTCGGAAGCAATGCGGACGTAGATGTAAAGAGCGCATATTCAAAGGCAACTGTAAAGAATCTTAAGCCGCATGGTCAGTTTACGGCAGCTCCCGTTGAAAACGCAACGGCAAGCTTACAGAGCAGCGCTCGCGGATATCTAATGTATAAGGATAAAAACGACAGCGACAAAATTAAGGTCGTATATTCAAACTAACATCCATAACTTACCTATAGCGGAGAGTGCTTCCTCTCCGCTATAATAAAAAGAGAGGAAACACGAATATGAAACTTTATGCAAATTTACATACACATTCAACTCATTCCGATGGCGGATACACTCCCGCACAGCTGGCTCTTGCCGCAAAGCACGAGGGCTACGGTGCGGTTATGCTTACAGACCACGACACGGTTTCGGGCTATGCGGAATTTCGTCTCGAGTGTGAAAAGCTCGGGCTTG
>JAFSIZ010000137.1 GCA_017439555.1 Oscillospiraceae bacterium
ATTATCTGACCTCAAATACGGTCGGCGAAAACTGGAGTTTTGATCCTGCAAACACTACCAGCTCTCTGTATTATGACAGAGGAACTTCCGGATGTCGTCTTCAGTCTCAGATAACCGTATGGAGAGAATGGCAGGACAACACAAATAATGTTTATGCATCCATTGCGTTTAAGTTCAAGGCTCCTGCGAGCGGAACATATAACGTCACAACAGACGTATATGCGCGAACGATCTGTGGCTATGTCGATGTTCATATAATTGACGGAACGAATAAAATATATCTCGGACGAATGGACAACTATAATTCGTCAAACAAGGATATGACAAAAAATCTTCTTTCCGTAACTCTCGAAGGCGGAAAGGAATACAGTATAGCATATACACCGTCTGAAAACAGCAGTGGTTCGGCAGGCTCGCTGTATGTCTACCGCACTAAGTTCACCCCCACAGATTCGCCTGTAGCTCTCGGAATAAAAGCAAGTGCGAAAGCTACAGAACTCACCAAGGGAGAGTCCACCACAGTTTCGGTGACATCAAATATTTCAAACGGCACATTGTATTCATTCAAAACAGCCGGCGCTGTTCTCTCTTACAAAAGTTCAAACACCGATGTTGCAACAGTTGCAGATGACGGAACGGTAACTGCAGTTGGTGCAGGAAAGACAACAATTACCGCAACGGCAACTGTCGGAGGAAAGGACTATACCGATACCATTGACTTGAATGTTTCCGAAATAGCGGGAGAAGAATTTGAGCTCAATCTTAACGTCAATAACAGCACAGTTAAGAATTCTGCATATACGGCAGATAATTCGAGCTGGTATCTTCTTTCTACAACACATGGAGATAATTGGTCCATAGATAAAGAAAATACAGCTGCCGATTATTATGACAGAGGAACTTCGGGATTAAGACTTCAGGGTCAGATAACAATTCCGTCTGTTACAGCGAATACCGAAAACGGTTATGGAGCTCTTGCTCTTAAGTTCAAGGCTCCGGCAAGCGGAACATATAATATCAGCACAGAGATATTTGCACGAGTTGTCTGTGGATATGTTGATGCTTATCTGATCGAAGGAACGACCAAAACATACATCGGTAGTTTTGACGGATATCAGAATCCGCAGAAAGACTATCAGATGAGAAACGTTATGGCTGTAACTCTTGAAGGTGGAAAGGAATACAGCATAGCATTTTCTCCTGCCGGAAAGAGTAGTGGCTCTGCCGGAAATCTTCACCTTTACAGAGCAATATTCACACCTACAGATTCCCCTGTAACATTCAGCGGAGTAAAGGTTAATGTTTCGGAAACTGCTATTACAAAGGGCGATTCGGCAACGGCTTCACTTACGGGAGTACGTTCGGATGGCGGTTTGTATCGCCTTAATGCGGCAGGTGCAGCGGTTTCTTATGAAAGCTCAAATAAAGATGTTGCAACTATTTCAAATGACGGAACGATAACAACTGTCAGTGAGGGAAAAACAACAATCACTGCAACAGCAACAATAGGCGGAAAACCGTATACCGATACGATTGAAGTTGCGGTAACACAGCCGAAGGTAAAGACTGTTTTTGTTGATGCTCCGAGATATATCTTAACGTCGGATGCTGATGGAGAGGCTCTTTCTGTCTCCGCAAAGATGGATGACAGCTCTGATGTTGATATGACAAAGGCAGCCGTTTCCTATGAATCTCTTGATACAGCGGTTGCAAATGTCAGCGCAACAGGTGTTGTAACTCCTGTTGCAGCAGGAACAGCAAAGATTAAAGTAACTGTCACATATGAAGGATTCTCTGCGGACACAACCGTTGAAATTCCTGTGACGGATGTTGTTCCGCCTCCCGGAAAAGAATTCTCGGTTGATTTCAGGAGTGTTGACAGAAGCACACTCGTAGATCCGAAGTCGGGAAGCGACCGGACATACGTAAACAAAAATACAAAAGGTGCAAACTGGTCGATTGATACAAGTATTGTGAATGCATACCATTATGCAGGTACAGTATATTCTGTCAGAATACAGAATGACTATGCATACATCGGTCAGCGTGGAGCGTTTGGCCTTAAATTCACTGCGCCGGAAACCGGAAAATATAATGTTTCGGCATCTGTCTGGGAATATAGTTCGACAGGAGACATACATTTCTATATTGACGGCGTATATATAGGCTCTATTGCATCAAAGGGATCGGCTCTCAAGGCGATGGATCCGCAAAATCTTCTCGGTGTTGAGCTTTCTGCAGGTGAGCACAGCCTTATCATAATTCCGGCAACAAACAATGCTTTTGTGCACAAGCTTGATTTTACACCGGCATATGAACCTGCAAAGATTTCCGAAATCAGTGCCTCTGTAGAAAGCTCAGAGATATTTGTTGGTGTAGAGCAGAACATAAGCTTTTCTGCAACTCCTTCCGTTTCAATGTGGTACGATATTGAACGAGGAAAGACAAAGTTTGACGGAAGCACAGGTGCTCTCGGCGCTGTTGCATACAGCGGATATGATGCAAACATCGTTTCCGTCTCAGCTGATGGGAAACTCACAGCACTTGCTCCGGGAAATACAACCATCACTGTAACGGCTATGGTAAACGGTGAAGCACTTACCGATACAATTGATATAACTGTAAAGCTTCCGGTTGTAAGTGATGTTAATGTTGTTGCTCCGAGATATATTCTTGTTGCGGATGCCGACGGCGAAGCTCTCGGTGTAACGGCAAAAATGACTGACGGCGCAGATGTTGATATGACAAAGGCAACTGTTACATATGAGTCTCTCACACCTAAGTTTGCGGATGTTTCGGCAGAGGGTATCGTAACTCCGAAGAAAGAGGGAACAGCAGAAATTAAGGTAACTGTTACTTATGAAGGAGTTTCGGCATTTGCGACTGTTGAAATTCCCATAACAAAGGAATCACTTCCCGATGGCTCGAGGTTTGTTATTGACTTTGGAACGGTCGATATTTCAACTGCATACACTGAAGATGACGTGCGTTATTACGCAAGAGCTATAACTCGCGGTGCAAACTGGTCACTTGACGTTGCAAACACAACATCAAACAAGTATTATGACAATGGAGTTCAGGGAATACGTGTTGCACAGCCCGGACTTACTTCGTTCAA
>JAFSIZ010000138.1 GCA_017439555.1 Oscillospiraceae bacterium
GAGCACGGCTGGGAGGTAGACCAGGCAGGTACAAGTGAGTACATCAAGAACAGCTTGTGGAATACCGCAGGTATCTATGCTCTCGGTATCTATGGCTACACACGCCTTGAATATCTCCAGTACCGTCCTTATACACTTGATCTCAATATCAAGGAAGACGGCTACTACAGCGTTTCCGTAAATCTTGGACTTAACCATGCAAATAACGGATACGGAAGTATATACATCGATGGCAAATATGTCGGACAGGTAGGACCGAACACAAAAGCCAATGTAGTGCACAACCTCCGCCCCCTTGAGCTCAAGGCAGGTAAGCATAAGTTTACGGTTATTGCCGACAGGGAAGGAAAAACCGCAAATCAGGCTTATGTAAACATTTCAAATATTACCTTCGCAGGTTTAGAAACAGCCCCTGCTCTTTCTTCCGCAAAGCTTAACCTTACCGCGACTGAAGGTTATGTCGGCGATTCTGCAGATGCATCCGCATCGCTTACCTTCAATAACGGAACAACAATCACAGCTCTCACAGAAAGCTTGCTTGATGACCTTTCAAATGATGACTATGATTTCAATAAGTATAAGACAGCAGAGGGCGAGAGCATCACTCTCACATCAAGCAACCCCTCCGTTGCAAAGGTTGAAGGAACAAAAATCTCCTTCCTCGAAGCAGGAACTGCGGATATCACATTCTCTGCAACTCTCGACGGAGTCACAAAGTCTGTCACAAAGACTGTTGTGGTTAATGAGCTTGCTGCTGAAAGACCGGATAATTTCTCTCTTACATATCAGACAAACACAACTGCATTGTCAAGCAAGCTTCCTGCTGTTACAACACAGAGTAAGGATGATATCGGACTTCATAAAGGAACAACGCTATATAATCTTGACCTTATGAACTGGAAGTCGGTTGTAACTGTTGGTGAAGATACATTCAACACTCTCGATACAACAAAAACAGCTCCGTTTGCTATTGAAACGATTACGGGCGCATCCGTAAAGCTTGTCGGCGTTCACAGTACGAACGTCGGAAGTGCAGGTATGGACTTTGTTGTCAACAAGGATAAGATTCCGGTTGCTAACTCAGAGGGCGGATATCACCTTGTTCTCCGTCTTGATATCCCTTATGGCGGACTTTATAAGCTTGACTTTGTCCACGACGGCGGAAGTGAAGCATACCGTCCGTTTACAAAGGTATACTTCGGCGAAGCTCAGGAAAAGTATGATTACACAGAGATAGACACAGTTCTCAAGGACTTCGATTTCCTCGGATGGTGGAGTGCAAATGAAGGTGTGTTTGCAAATACTCTCACTCCGAGCAACAAAGCAGACAGTAAGATAAACAACCTCGTTGTTGATATTCCGGAAAAGGGCGAATACTGGATTGTATTTGACCTTGACCAGGAAAGCCTTGACCTCAACTCTGCGCTTCTTTCCAACACTTATCAGCGTTTCCGCCTCAAGTCTTTCACTCTTACAGGCATTGAAGAGGTTGCAAAGCCTGTTGCAAAGGAAATTGAAAGCGATATCCCGAGCCGCGTTTATGTCGGTGACAGCGCAACCGTCAATGCAAAGATCAAGATGGACGACGGCACATATGCAGCTTTCGGCGGCGAAAACACAGTTACAGTAACGGGTGATAACTTTGCAACCGTTTCAGATATTGCGGCAAACGGCGAAAACATCTCCTTCAAGGTAACAGGTGCAAATGCCGGCGATGCAAAGCTTACCGTTGCAGGTAAGGTTAACGGCAAGGACTTCTCCTATGACCTTGAAATAACGGTCAAGGGTGCAGAACTTCCGAGACCGGATAACTTTGCAGTAACATATGATCTTTCAATCAATGCTCTCAGCGATAAGGTTCCGACAATTACGGACAACAGCTACAAGGGTGAAGGTCTCTATAGCGGAACTGTCCTCTACAACTGGACATATCTCGACTGGAAGAGAGTTGCAAAGGATGCCACAGGCGCAGATTATAATCCGCTTGACCTTGATAAGACAGGCGCATATAAGCTTGAAATTTTAAATGACAAGCATCCGGCAGGCGTAACAAACGGTAATACAACAGCTGAAGATACAGCTTTTGTTATGCCCCTTGCATCTTACACAAACACAAGCGCAACACGTCCGCATGTCGCACTTCGTCTTGTTGTTCCTTATGCAGGAATGTATGAGATAGCAATTTCGGACGGAAAATCAACAACAGCAGAGCCGTATGTAAAGGTATTCTTCGGCGAAGCTCCGAGAACTTATGATGCTGCAAGCATTGACAACCTTGAAAAGACATATGAATTCCTCGGCTGGTGGAGCGGTGAAGAAGGACACTTCGCTCCTGAACTCTCTGCCGCAAAGGAAATCAATGATGATGTCAAGACAGCAAATAAGCTTGATAAGTTTGTTGTAAATGTTCCGGCATCAGGTGAATATTATCTCATTTTTGATACTGACGCACTCAGCAAAACACTTCATTCCGGAACTCTTTCAAATGCAGGTGTAAACCATTATTTCCGCATCGGAAAGATAGCAATGCGCGGCATTGCTGCTGCATCTGTGCAGAGCCTTGAATCCGATATCAAGGAAGTTATTGCACTTGATAAGGAATATACAATCTCTGCAAAGCTCAAGATGAATGACCGCACATATGCAAACTTTGACGGCGATTGCGTAATCTCTGTCAACGGCAGCGAAAATCTCGCAGTTTCCGATGTCGCAACAAGCGGTGAAAATCTTACCTTTAAGGTAAAGGGTACTGCTGTTTCCGAGACTGAAAAGATAACGGTTTCGGGAACAATAAACGGTATTGAATTCTCAATTGAGAAGAATGTTATCATTGCGGCAAACGAAATCGCAAATAAATTCTATGAATTCAATAAATATATAACAAGCGGCGTAAAGCCGATTATGACAGAGTATACTTATGATAAAGACGGTTGGGAAATCAATAAAGCAGGAACGTGTACATATCTTAAGGACACATTCTGGAAGGATTCAGCAGGTCTCTATCCCCTCGGTATCTATGCATATATCAGACCTACTCCGCTCACATACCGCGCAATGGCTCTCGATTTCGCAATCGATCAGGATGGCTTCTATGATGTAGCAATCCTCACAACTGCGCTCAACGCAACAGACGGCGGTTGGGCAAGCGCATATATCGACGGCAAATATATCGGTCAGATAAACGGTGTTCAGGGAAAAGCCGGAGACACAAAGCTCCGTCCTCTCGAGCTTAAAGAAGGCAAGCACACTCTCTTTGTTGCAGGCGATGTCGCGCTTGGCGGAACACATGCACGTATGGCAATCGGAAACCTTAAATTCACGGGAACACCTGAAAAATCAAATCTTTCCGATGTCACGCTCACTCTCCCGACAGGAAAAGTCTTTGCAGGAACAGATATAATTGCAGAGACAACGCTCAAGTTTGATAACGGTGTTGAAACTGTCGGTATAACAGAAAGCTATGTTGATGACCTTGTTCTTTCAAGCACAAACTACAACAGCTTCAAAACAGCGGAAGGCGAGTCAATGGTAATCACATCGAGCGATGAAGAAATCGCAAAGGTCGAAGGAAAGACAATCAAGCTTCTCTCCGACGGCGATGTTGAGCTCACCTTTACGGCAACTCTTGACGGCGTCACAAAGTCCGTCACAAAGGGAATCACGGTTGAAAAGGCAATCCTTTCCGAAATCACTGCAAAGGGCGAGACGGGCTACATCCTCCTCGCAGACGCAGACGGTATTGCAATCAACATAACGGGTAAGCTTTCAGATGGAAATGCAGCAGACCTTGCAAATGCTGAAATTATTCTCGAAAGCTCCGATGATACTGTTGCTGTTATCGAAAACGGCAGAGTCATCCCGAAGAGCCTCGGTGATGTAACAATCACCGTCACGGTAATCCTTGACGATGAAGAAGTCTCGACTGAGCTTGACTTCACGGTTTCCGAAGAGCCGATTGCTCCGAGCTTTGCTATTATGTTCAAGGATAAGACGAGCCAGGCAACATCAAACAATGGCTACTTCGATGCAGATACACGCGGTGATACATGGACAATCAACACAGATATTACCAATGAAAAATACTTCAACGGAAGCACCTCAACTGCAGTCCGTGTTCAGGCAAGCGTTCAGTACGGCTACTTCTATAACCACGGCGATTTTGCAGTTGATTTCGAAACCGATATGGACGGAAACTACGATGTTGAGCTCGAAATGATTCCCGACACATCAACCTCCGGCGATGTCCAGTTCTTCATCGACGGAATGTTCGTCGGCGTTATGAATGCAAAGGCACCGGTCCGCGACCTCTATACTCCGACAATCAAGCTCGGTCGCCCGGTCTCGCTCAAGGCAGGCAAGCATACCCTCCTTATCAGAAAGCCGGGTAATGCATTCATCAACGGTATCAGACTTAATGGTACGCCAAAGGCAACAGGCTTCAAGGGCGTTGAAATCGGCGTTCCGACAACAGAGCTTTCGGCAGGTGAGAGCGAGAACTACACAATGAAGCTCGTCTGGGAGAACGGCGCTGCTCTTGATGTTCCGATCAAGCAGCTCGATGGCTCGCTTGATGCTGAGTTTGAGGTAACAAGCTCGGATGATAGCGTAATCTCCGTTTCGGGAACAACCTTCAAGGCTCTCAAGGCAGGTGTTGCAAAGCTCCAGACCGCTGCAGAATTTGAGGGCAGCGAGGTTTCAGGCGCAACACAGATTATCGTAAATGACGCAACCTATGACTATGCAACTCTTAACCTCGATGAAGAGCTTCTCTACTTCGTCGGAGGCAAGAAAGCGCTCAAGACATCTGTTGTCCTCACAAACGGCAAGACAACGGCGGACAAGAACGTTTCCAATGTAAGATATGAAAGCTCCGATGAGAGCATTGCAAAGGTAGAAAACGGAACTCTCAATAACATCGCTGAAGGCGAAGTCACAATTACGGCTTATGCAACCTTCAACGGCGTCGAGAAATCCGTTTCCAAGACAATCAAAATTGAAAATGTCAAGCTCGTAGGCATCCGTGCTGAGAGCAAAGACAACGTCATCTCGGTTCTCGATGAAGACGGAAGCGAAGTTGTTGTCTACGGTATCAACAATGACGGAAGCGAAGTTGACCTGAGCGATGTTGAAGCGACAGTCACAAGTCTCACACCTGAGATTGTCAGCGTTGATGAAAAGGGCAACGTTCATTATGTATCACGCGGAACAGGTAAGATTCACGTTGCAGTTGAAATCGGCGGCGTAAGCTTTGAGTGTGACGCGGATGTCACATCAAGCTCGCAGAAGACTGAGCCGACAATCTACACCTATGAGATGCGTGAGCAGGCTCTTGTAAACGCAAAGAAATATGAATGGGCAAGAAATCTCCAGAAGGCAGCTGTTGCCAATGCGGAAAAGTATCTTGAGAATCTTGAGAGATATTATGAGCTCATTCCTTCGGAAGGAATTCCGAGATCCTACACGATCACAACCCTCCAGTCACCGGCACATATGACCTATATCTGCCCGTATTGCCATAAGGATATCCGCGCACTCCACGGCGCATATTCATGGGTAATCGACCCGATCAGAAACCCCTGGAAGATTCAGTGCCCGGAATGTAAGAACCTCTTCCCGTCAAACGACTTTGAGTCTTTCTATAAGCTCGGACTCCGCGGCGATGGAACGTTTGACCGCGCGCTTGCGTTGCAGAAGAATCAGGAGCTTGTCGAATCAGGTCATCCGGGATATCTCGTAAATGAGCTTTACAAGGATATTGCGAAAAATGAAGAGCTCAATGTCTCTGAGGAGATGGCAGCTACATGGATGGTTGACGACGGCTTCGGCTGGTCACCCAAGACGGGAACCTATGGCGGAAGCGAGCCCGTAACAACAGATCCAAAGTGGGCACCGATTGCATATTACACACACGTATTCTGGGATAGAAACGGTTCTGCCAACTCAGTTATTACACGTGCAATGAAGGATCTCCTTGAGGCATATCTCTACACAGGTGACGCAAAATACGGTCGTGCAGGTGCAATCCTTCTCGACAGAATTGCAGACGTTTATGACGATTATGATGTCACAAAGATAAGCCTTTCCTACTCACATTCACACGGCGGTGACTACAGCGGTAAAACCGTTGGTTCTATCTGGGAAACAAACGTTGCAGATACTCTTGTTAAGGCATATGATGCATTCTACCCGATGATGGATGATCCGCAGGTTATCAAGTTCCTCTCGGAAAAGGCTGCGTTCTACGGCAACCCGAACCCGAAGCTTACCGGTGATATGATTCGCGAGAATGCAGAGAACGGAATTCTCCGCTCTGTTATCGACGGTGTAAAGACCGCAAAGATCAACGGTAACTTTGGTATGCATCAGTATTCAATAGCGCTCGCGGCTGTTGCGCTCGACACATATCCGGAAACGGGCGATGCATTTGAATGGATGGCTCTTCCGGGCGGCGAGTCAAAGAAGAGCGTAACCGACCCGATTTACGGGACAAAATACAACTCCTCCGTTAAGAACGCCGGAGGCGAAATGCTCACCCGTTATATCAACGAGGTCTGCCGCGACGGTTTCGGTAATGAGGTCGGTATCGGCTACAATATGATCTGGATCAACAACGGCATCGAAATCGCAGAGCTTCTCCATCGCTACGGTGCAAATACCAAGATCAACCTCTTTGAAAATCCGAAGTATCTCAAGATGTTCAACTCCTTCATAAAGCTGAATGTCGGCCAGGGCTACGGTATCTCAATCGGTGACTCCGGCGGCACTGCATCAACAGGAAGAACAAGCATTGAAAGTCACACACTTCGCGCATTCAATATGCTCCATGATCCTCAGTATGCAAAGAACTACTACTGGGCAAAAGGCGGAAACATTGAAGATATCTATATCGATATCTTCACAGATAACGCAAGCCTTGAGCAGGATATTCAGGCAGTTATCGATGCAGAAGGTGAATATGAGTTCGAGAGCGAAATGCTCACGGGCTATGGCTTCTCCGCTCTCCGCTACGGTGAACTCGTTCCGGGTGCCGGAGGTGGCAGCGACCTTCGCGGTGATGCCTGGATGTACCACGGCAGAGTGGGAGGTCACGGACATAACGATGCTCTCCAGCTCGGCATCAACGCTTACGGCTTCAACTTCGGACCTGACCTCGGATATCCGGAAGCAACGGGATATGACCCGAACAGACTCCAGTGGTGCTCACAGACAATTTCACATAACACTGTAGTTGTAAACGGTGAGTCGCAGATAGGCGCGGTCGGCGGAACTCCGAAGCATTTTGACGATGCAGGCAAGGTTCAGATTATGGATGTTGATTTCCCCGAGGTTTATTCGGATACGGATATTTATAGAAGAACTGTTGTTTCGATTGAAGCTTCAAGCGAAGTGAACTATACTGTTGACTTCTTCCGTATCAAGGGCGGTAAGGAGCACACCTACAGCTTCCATACTCAGTCCTACAACGGCTATACGACAGAAGACCTCGAGCTTGTTCCGCAGGTGGATGAAAACGGCAACTATGTCGGAACATATGCAGGTGCAGATGTTGATTATGGACCGGACCCGAATACACTTCTTACAACAGGCTCATATGAGCTTAAGTACACACGCGGCTATACATGGCTTGAAAATGTCCAGCGCGCAACAGAAATTGAGGACGGAAACTTCTCTGTAAACTTCAAGCAGACCGACTTCAGAAAGTCAGTCAAGGATGCAAAGGGTCTCAACCTCAAGTTTACAGCGCTCAATGACTGGACGCCGTCGCAGGTTGGCTTTGCAACAGGTCACGCACCGAATACATCATCGAATAAGATGATCCCGGGACTTGACTATATGCTCATCCACAGAAAGGGCAAGAATCTTGACACGCTCTTCACATCCGTTCTCCAGCCGTATAACGGTGAGGAATACATTGAATCAATGGAATCCGTACCGGTTGAGCTCAAGGAAGGCAGAAAGGGCAAGGATGATGTTGTCAAGGCAATCAAGGTTGTTCTCAAGAACGGACGTACAGACTATGTTGTATATTCAACAAACAATTCTGTTCTCTACACAGTTGACGGAAAGTTTGACTTCCGCGGTGCAATTGGCGTATATTCAATCAGTACAACCGGTGAAAACATCTACGCTTATGTAAATGACGGTGATGTTATCGGTGAAACAACCGGCACAGCGGCTCTTTCGGGAACGGTTGTCGACTTTAGCGATGAGCTCACAAGTGATAACTACATCACAGTAGCACTTGATAAGGAATATGACTTTGACCTTGATGAGCTCACAAATAAGTATGTCTATGTTGATAATACTCACTCCAACCAGAACGGTGCATACAGAATTGTAGGGGCTGAGATGGATGGTGAGAACCTTGTTCTTGATATCGGCGATGTAAGCCTTGTAAAGAACTATATCGACAATGCAAACCCGGATAAGGGTTATGTGTTCAATATCCAGAACGGTCAGAGCTTCAGAATTCCGCTGAGTGCAACGCTCAACGATGCTCCGGTTATCGCTCCTGTAAGCGATGAACTCAGCACAGCGGCAGAAAGCGTAATAAACATAAAGGTAAGTGCCGAAAGCCCGATAGCAGGAAAGAATGTAACCTATTCTGCAATAACGCTTCCGCGCGGCGCAACGATTGATGAGGCAACAGGTGCAATATCCTGGAAGCCGACATCATCGCAGACCGGCGAGCACGGTTTCGTAGTCGCAGCAATTGACGAGGACGGACGTGAAAGCACAGTAAGCTTCATAGTAGACGTCTACGGTTCGACAACAGGTGCAGGCTCCGGCGGCGGTTCTGCAGGCGGCGGCTCTGCTCCGGCTCCGTCAAAACCGTCAGACGACAAGACGGATGATAAGACAGATGCAACTCCCTCAGTCGGCGATGCTGACAGCTCCCTCGGAGAGGGAGCCGAAAAAGTGCGTTTTGTTGACCTTGGTGCTCACACTTGGGCGGCAGATTCCATCAATGCTCTTGCGGATGAAGGCATCATAAAGGGAACAAGCGAGAACACGTTCTCACCTGCAGCAAACATCACGAGAGCAGACTTTGCACTTCTCTTGGTACGCGCATTCAAGCTTGAATCGGAGAACGCAGAGAATTTTGCGGATGTAGCGGCTTCCGATTACTTTGCAGCTGAGCTTGCGATTGCAAGAAATACAGGTATTGTAAACGGCATCGGCGATAATAAGTTTGCGCCGAGAAATACAATCACACGTCAGGATATGATGACGATTGTATACAGAGCGCTTAATAGCCTTCCCCTTGAGGGGAAGGTGGCGCCGGAGGCGACGGATGAGGTGTCTTACCCCGATTTCGCTTCCGTTGCAGAATATGCAAAGGATGCAGTCAAGTCACTTATCGCAAGCGGTCTTGTAAACGGAAAGGGCGGCAAGATCGCCCCGACCGACAACACAACGCGCGCAGAAGTCGCAGTTCTCATCAAGAGAATTCTCGACTACACAGCAAAATAAACCAAAAACAATAAAATCAAAAAAGGGTTTGTGGCAAAATTCATTTTGCTACAAACCCTTTTAGACTTTAGAAAAATAGTGTAGAATGAACAAATCGGACCCGAAGTAGTACATAGAGGTCCGATTTGTTTATAGCATAAAGATCAAAATCTTCAAATTTGCTGTGAGGCGAATTTTCATTATACTATTATGCTATAAATTGAGTGATGTTCAGTGATTTTATCTATAAAATTGTCGCTTTTACCTTTTATGCTATCCGCGCTATTCTGCTACAGCCTTTGCTGCTTAATTCTACCTTGCGGAATAGTCATACGGCTCAAAATTGTTTTCATCAAACCATTCCCAGCGTTTGTGGTATTCATCGTTGCTGCTGGTATAATAGCTACGCAGGCGCTCGCGATATTCGCTCGGAGACATTCCAAGCTTTTCGCGGAATGTTCGAGAAAGGTGTGATTTGTCAGATAATCCGACAAGTTTTGCAATCTCCAAGGTCTTTTTGTCTGTAAACATAAGCATCATCATTGCCTGTGAAAGCCGCAGTGTGTGCAAAAATTCAATCGCGGTTTTGCCTGTTATATTTCGGAAGTTATCCATAAATCTGCGGCGCGACATCATAGAAACTTTGCAAAAATCATCTATCCCGATTTTCTCGGAATAGTGATCAATCATAAATCGGACAACATTTGCAATATCGTGTGTGTGATCAAGTGTCAGATTCTTGGCTGATGCGACGGATTCTGAACCATCGCATAGCAGGTGCAGAAGCGAGACAAGATGATCACCGAGCTTTTCGAAGGACATCTCCTTATGTTTTGAAAATTCCTCTATCATTGATTCTGCAAGATTGTCTGCCGTTTCTTTATTCTCTTCGGAAAACTCAGTGAATACAGGAATCTGTCGATTGTCAAAGTGGGCGTATTCATTGAAATATGAAAAGAACGGATGCCCGAGCTTGTTTACGAAGTGGTCAGTAAAGCTTAAAGAAAGAATGTGCGGCGTATTTTCCGATTCGCGGGTGTCAATGGTATGTGTTATATAAGGAAGAATAACAGCGCACGAACCGGGCTTCTGAATATATTTCCGTTCGCCGATAATATGCTTCATAGTTCCCTGAAGAACGTACCATATTTGCACATGATCATGTAAATGAAGGAAGTCAGTCTTATATTTATCAGTGGTTTCAACAAGCATAGGGAGATATCGCAGTTTTGAGGAATTGAGCACTAAACGCGGAAATGAAGGAGTTAAAGGCAAAACAGAACACCTCCGCCTCGCATATATTTTCTACAGCTACATTATAGCATTTATCCGACTTGCGTGCAAGAAAAAAGAGACTCAAAAATGTCTCGAAGCGCGAAATGGCACAATTCTTCAACTGATATGCGTTGACTTTGCATAACCCGTGCCTATAGAATATTATTAAAGAAATATTACACAACTATGCGTAAAAAGGAGGAAAAAATTATGAAAAAAAGAAGAAGAGTGTTGTCAATGCTGCTTGCAGCAATAATGCTTGTTTCATTGCTTCCGGGGGGCTTTGCCGGAGCTGCGGATTCTGTGTCACTAAAGTATGTATTTTCAGCACCTGCAGTAGGCCTTGCGGATGATTCGCAGATGACAATAGCATCCGGAACAGCTGCCGATGCGAGCGGAAAGGGGCTTTCGGATATAGACCCGGAAATTTCTGCACCATGGGATTTGCTTGCGATACGAAGTCTGCATGGCAGCCGTTACAGAACGGGTGGAATTTGGTTCAGAACGCAGACCGGAAATGTCGTTAAGGGCGGAGTACAGCAGGTGGGAGCAAACGGGCTATCATTTATGATAACAGTGCCTGCGGATGGATTGTACAAGCCGACGATAAAATATGATCATGCATCAACAGGCGGGATTGTCGGTGTATATCTTTTTGATGAAGCGACAGCGACAAACCGTAATTTTGATATGACAACACAGATGGGGATTAAGAGTGCAGTCGCAGGACTTGATCCGATAGGAACATTTGATACATATGATGCTTTGTCGAAACTCGACAGCTTCGACAAAGCGGGAATGCTTGAATGTGGTGCGGTGGAGCTGAAGGCGGGGAACTATTATCTTGTATTTGCTATCAACGGTATCAATTCAGCAATTGACCCGGCGACAACAGCAACAATATGTATGGAGCTTTGTGGATTTTCGCTGACAGAGACGCAGGCGGAAGTGAAGGTTGAGAAGGTTACATACGATTTCAGAAAAGGAACATATGATGCCGGCGTAGATGTGATAAGTGATTACAGCCTTACAGGAAATTGGAAATTCAATAGCCTGGAAGAAGGGCTCGCCGCAAAGTTTGCAGGCAATTATAAATTCGCGAGATACCTTGATTACGGAATCCAGCTCCAGTCCGGAGCAGGAGAATGGATTGCTCTCACTCTTGATGTTCCGGCCGGTGGCTTCTACATAGCGGACTTTAAGTACGCTATGGGACCGTCGGGAAGCATAGGCGATATTTATATCGCTCCCACGTCGTTTTCATCTGATATGTGGCTCAGCGACACATATTACATAGAAGCTGTAAACTTCTATTATGACGGCGATTTTACCAAGAATGTGGAAGCAGAGCTTCCTATGTTCAAGCTTGATAAAGGCGGTGAATACGTACTTGTACTCAAATCGCGCGAGAGTGCGCTTTATCCTACATCACTCACGCTCACAAGCGCGGAGATAACAGGCGTTGACGTGCTGTTTGAGGAGGATTATCTTCGCGTTGGCGCAACGGAGCAGGTTATTATGAAAATTGCGACAAGCAAGGAAAGAAGCGTCGATGTCGTTGGTGGGAAACCGAGTTTTAAGAGCAGTGATGAGCGCATTGCAACTGTATCGAGCGACGGAACAATCCGAGGTGTCAGCGAGGGAACGGTCACGATAACTGCGGAAACTACGATATATGGCGAAAAGCTTTCCGGATCAAGGACAATTGAAGTGAAGAATATAAGCTATGACCATGCAGATGTAAATCTTGTGGAGGGTGAATCGTTTTTTGTCGGAGGTCAGAAGGCGCTCACAGCATCGGGATATTTCAGCGATGGAAGCAAGATAAAGGATAAGGACATAACTGTGCGCTACGAATCCAGCAACGAAGACGTTGTAAAGGTAGAAGACGGAACGCTTTATGCAGTGAGCGAAGGCGATGCGAAGATAACGACATATGTAATCTTTGCAGGCGAGGAAAAGGCAGCGGAGAGAAATATTAAGGTAGAAGCTGTCAAGCTTGCTTACATAACCGCGAAGACAGAGGACAATGTTGTATCCTCCTTTGACACCGACGGCTCAAAGATAGTTGTCACCGGTACAAATAACGATGGCAGCACAGCTGACCTTTCCGATGCAGTTTATGTGTACGAAAGCCTCACTCCCGGGACTGTTTCGGTTGATAAAAACGGCTATGCACACTATGTATCGCGCGGCGAAGGAAAGGTAAAAGTAAGCGCAACAATCGGCGGACTTCCGTTTGAATGCGAATGCAATGTTATTCCGAGCTCTCATAAAACCAAGCCTACAGTTTATACTTCCGAAATGCGCACTGCGGCGCTTGACAATATCGCAAAATACGACTGGGCAAAGAAACTCAAAAAGACAGCGGTGACTGAGGCGGATGCATATCTGCAAAACCTCGATTTTATTTATAACCATATTCCAGGCGAGGGTATTCCGCGCGCAAACCAGATGGCGCTGACCGTGTCTCCCACAGAGATAAAATTCACCTGTCCATATCCATCTTGCCAAGTAGATGTACGCGAAAAATATCATTTCTATGGTTGGAACGTAAATCCGGTCGAAAACCCGTGGAAGGTGCAGTGCCCGGAGTGTAAGAGACTTTTCCCGTCAAACGATTTTGAAAGCTTCTATAAGCTCGGCTTGCAGCCGGACGGCACATTTGACCGAGAGGTTGCTATGCAGAAGAACGCAGAGATAGTAGCTGCGGGAGGAAAAGGGTACCTTGTAAACGAGCTCTATTCCGATATGCCTGAGGATTGGCTTGTAGATGACGGCTTCGGCTGGTCGATGTCCGAGGGATATGGAACAAAGATACGAACAGATAAGCTTTGTCCGATTGCATATTATATGCACTGGCTTTGGGGAATGAACGGGACAAATCAGCGTTCGTTTATAACAAAGGCGATAAATACGTTCCGCGACGCATATCTCTACACGGGAGATGCGAAGTATGGCAGAGCGGGAGCAATCCTCATTGACAGAGTTGCCGATGTATATCCGACATATGAATTTGAATCCACAAGCATAAATTATCCGAATGCGCAGGGAGGAAGAAACGCAGGTAAGATTATTGGTTGCATCTGGGAGCCGGAGCTCGCAGAAATGTTTATTCGCGCATACGACGCGTTTTATCCGATGTTTGACGATGCACAGGTTATAAACTACCTATCTGCAAAATCCACGGAGTACGGCCAAGTAAATCCGAAGACGAGCGGAGATATGATTCGAGAAAACATAGAGAACGGAATCGTCCGCGAGACATTCAAAGCGACAAAAAACGGTAAGCTTTGGGGCAACTTCGGTATGCAGCAGTTAACAATTGCTGTTGCCGCTGCAGCTCTTGACACCTATCCTGAGACGGGGAATATGCTTGATTGGCTCGGACGTGAGGAAAGATCGGGAACAGGAACATACGGGACGTATATTTGTCCGATTTACGGAACAAATCAGTCTACTGCGACGAATAATTTCGGCGGGGACATGCTGATTAAGTATATAGCTGATGTTGACCGCGATGGTTTCGGTAATGAGGTTGGCGTGGGTTATAACATCCTTTGGGTAACAAACGGTCTTTCAATTGCCGAGGTGCTTTACCGCTACGGAGCGGAAAGCGATCTCAACCTCTTTGGAAATCCGAAGTATGTTAAGATGTATAATACTTTTATAAAAGAGACGGCAGGCGACGGATATACGCTTCAGTTTGGTGATTCCGGTGCAACGGCAAGTGCAGGACTCTATAGCACTGCAAACCAAACACTTCGCGCATATTATATGCTTGGAGATCCGTTCCTTGCTCAGAGCTATTACTACACTGTCGGCGGCGACCTTGATGATGTATATATTGATATATTCACAGATAACGACGGCTTAAGAGAAAGCATAGAAGATGATGTTGAGGAATACGGCGAGCTTAAGTTCGGGAGTGAGAACCTCACAGGCTTCGGCCTTGCTATGGTGCGTGGCGGTGAACTCATAAAGGGTGCAGGCGCAGGCTCGGAACATCGCTACGATACATGGATGTACTACGGTATAACAGGCGGTTCGCATGGACATCACGATATGCTCCACCTTGGTATCGACGCATATGGCTTCAACTTTATGCCCGACCTTGGATATCCGGAAGCAACGGCGTATGACCCGAACCGTTACCAATGGGTTATGCCATCAATCTCGCACAACACAGTCACCGTAAACAATGTTACACAGAACGCAACAAGCGGAGGAAACCCGCTTCACTTCGACGATGCGGGTCGGGTTAAGGTGATCGACACAGAGGCGGAAGGCGTATACACGGATGTGAATATCTACCGTAGAACGGCAGTCACAATCGAAGAGTCGGCAGAGGTGGCATACACTGTAGACTTCTTCCGCGTAAAGGGCGGCGACAAACATACCTATAGCTTCCATACTCAGTCATATATGGGCTATACGACAGAAGATTTCACGTTTGCAAAGCAAGTGGACGAAAACGGCGAATACGTCGGAAGCTACGCAGGTGCCGATGTGCCTTACGGCAAGGATCCAAACACTCCGCCTCAGGAAAACAGCGACTGCGTAACGAAGTACCCGCGCGGATATACTTGGCTTACGAACGTAAACCGCGCAGAAAATCTCACGAGCGGAACATTCTCAGTAAACTTTGAGCAGACCGACTTTAATAAGCAGGTGGCTGATTCAAAGGGATTGAATCTTAAGTTCACGGCACTTAATGACTGGACCCCGTCAGAGCTTGCAATAACAACAGGCTATGCTCCGAGAACATCAAGCAATAAGAATATTCCGGGACTTGACTATATGCTTATTCATCGTGAGGGAAAGAATCTTGACACACTCTTTACTTCTGTTCTTCAACCATATAAGGGAGAAGAGTATATAGAGAGTATGAGCTATGTTGCAGCGAGTGTTAAATCAGGAACTCCGGGCGCAGATGATACCGTCAAGGCAATCAAGGTTGTTCTCAAAAACGGCAGAACGGACTATATCATCTACGCGACGAATAAAGGCGTGACATATACCGTAACCGACGGAGGCATAAGCTTTGATTTCCGCGGCTTTGTCGGAGTTTACAGCGTAAACGAAGCAATGGAAAACATTTACACGTATATTAACGACGGCGATATCATCGGTGACACAACCACAGTCGCAGAATACACCGGCAAGGTCATAGGTTTCACAAAGGAGCTTTCATCTGAAAACAGCATCACCGTAAAATTTGACGGTGAGGTTGATATCCGAAATCTTACAAACAGGTACGTGTACGTTACAAACGACGGTGTACAGAACGGAGCGTACAGAATCCTTTCGGCAGAGCAGAGCGGAGAAGAAAACGTTGTTCTGAATCTCGGCGATGTAAGCATAATACGTGGATTTGTCGATACAGCAGATCTCAGCGCGGGCTATACCTATAACATTGCAGAGGGACAGGAACTCTCAATACCGCTTTCAACGACTGATGATAATTCACCGGTATTTGATGCAGTATCTGACAATTTAGCCACATCAGCAGGCAGCTCTATAAGCATTAAGTTAAATGCAACAAGTCCGGAAGATGAGAAGGTAACATATATCGGAACAATCCTTCCGCGCGGCGCGACAATAGACGAAGCGACAGGTATTGTTACTTGGAAGCCATCGTCATCTCAGATAGGCGAGACAGGTTTTCTCATCACAGCACGCGATGAATCGGGAAGAGAAAGTAGCATAAGCTTTGAAGTCACTGTTTACGGTTCGACCTCAGGTGGCGGTGGCGGTGCAGACGCACCGACAACACCGTCGACTCCGAGCACTCCGACGATCCCGGCAACTCCGGGTGCAGATGATAAGGATGATGTCCCGCAGACACCGGGAACAACACCGTCGACACCGGCTGTTGATTCAAATGTCCGCTTCATGGACCTTGGTGCTCACACTTGGGCGGCAGATTCCATCAACGCTCTTGCAGACGAAGGAATTATCAAGGGTACAAGCGAAAACACGTTCTCACCGGCAGCAAACATCACGAGAGCAGACTTTGCACTTCTCTTGGTACGCGCATTCAAGCTTGAATCGGAGAACGCAGAGAATTTTGCGGATGTAGCGGCTTCCGATTACTTCGCACGCGAGCTTGCAATAGCAAGAAACACAGGCATTGTAAACGGCATTGGTGATAACAAGTTCGCGCCGAGAAATACAATCACACGTCAGGATATGATGACGATTGTATACCGCGCACTTAATAGCCTTCCCCTTGAGGGGAAGGTGGCGCCGGAGGCGACGGATGAGGTGTCTTACCC
>JAFSIZ010000139.1 GCA_017439555.1 Oscillospiraceae bacterium
GAGAGCTTTGCAAGGCGCTCCTGAAGCTTTTCGCGGTCAAAGTCAGATGTTGAAGCCTCAATCTGTGTGCGGATCTGAGCAACACGAGCCTTGATTTCAGCTGCATCGCCGTCGCCGTCAACAATGATTGTGTTCTCCTTCTGAACCTTGATCTGGCGTGCATGACCGAGCATATCGAACGTTGTTTCCTTAAGATCCATACCGAGCTCATCGGAAACAACCTGACCGCCTGTGAGGATAGCGATATCCTTGAGCATTTACTTGCGTCTGTCACCAAAGCCGGGAGCCTTGACGCCAACACAAGTAAAGGTGCCGCGGAGTTTGTTTACGAGAAGTGTTGCAAGAGCTTCACCCTCAATGTCCTCAGCGATGATAACAAGCTTCTTACCGGCTTGAACAATCTGCTCGAGGAGCGGAAGAATTTCCTGAATATTTGAGATCTTCTTATCTGTGATAAGAACGCAAGCGTCATCGATAACTGCTTCCATCTTATCTGTATCAGTTACCATATAGGGGGAGATGTAACCGCGGTCAAACTGCATACCTTCAACTATTTCGCTATAGGTTTCAGCTGTCTTTGATTCTTCGACAGTGATAACACCGTCAGCGGAGACCTTCTCCATAGCATCAGCGATGAGCTGGCCGATGGTTTCGTTTGCGGAAGAAACTGCAGCAACGCGTGCAATATCCTCATAGCCGTTGACCTTCTGAGATGCTGCGCGAACAGCCTCCACAGCAGCTGCAACAGCAGCGTTGATGCCGTTGCGCATAATCATCGGATTAGCACCTGCGGTAACGTTTTTCATACCCTCACGGATGATGGCCTGAGCAAGGAGTGTAGCGGTTGTTGTGCCGTCACCTGCGATATCGTTTGTCTTTGTGGAAACTTCCTTGACAAGCTGTGCACCCATGTTCTCAAACGGGTCATCAAGCTCGATTTCCTTTGCGATTGTAACACCGTCGTTTGTGATGAGCGGTGCGCCGAATTTTTTCTCAAGAACAACATTGCGTCCCTTCGGGCCGAGTGTTACCTTGACTGTGTCTGCGAGTTTATAAATGCCGCGCTCAAGAGCATGGCGCGCATCTTCGCCGAAAAGAATTTCTTTTGCCATAATTTATATCCTTCCTTTACTGATATTTAAAATAGAATTGAAATTTGGAATTACTCTACAACAGCGAGAATATCGTTCTGACGGACGATAATAAGCTCTTCGCCGTCAAGCTTGACCTCAGTGCCCGAATATTTGCTTGTGATGACCTTATCGCCGACCTTAACGTGCATAACGATATCTTTGCCGTCAACATTGCCGCCGGGGCCGACAGCAAGAACCTCAGCTACCTGGGGCTTTTCCTGTGCAGCAGCAGTAAGGATGATGCCGCTCTTTGTTGTTTCTTCTGCTTCGACCATCTTGAGTACAACACGGTCTGCAAGGGGTTTGAGTTTCATAATTTATATCCTCCTTAATAATTTTATCGATGGATTTAGCACTCTCGCGTGTCGAGTGCTAAATGTTATATCTATATAATAGTTGAAGTATGGATTTTCTGCAAGTTGCAAAATGGGCAAAAATGGGCAAAAAAAAGAGCAAATCAGAGTTATTCTTGGTTAAAACTGATTTGCTCTTTTAAACTCTCGTATTCTTTAAAATGCTCCGAAATGCGCCGTTTTTACATTTTTTTAATAATTAATAGTACATGTATAATTCGCATTTAATCATACCATTATACAATTTGCGACGTTTTGTAGCTTTTTTGCCATAAAAATGTTCAAATTCGGGGTGCGATGTGATGATGTAAGCGTTGAAACCCGTGTTGTGCTTCATTGACAACCCGAAATTGCGATAGATCTTTTCTGCGTCGCGAAGCTCCAAAAGCCTTTCCCCGTAAGGCGGATTGGCAACAAGAATACCGTTTTCTTGCCTCGGTTTAAAGCGAGTTGCATCGGCTCTTTCAAAGGTTATATATTTATCAACTCCGGCTTTTTTTGCGTTTGCTTTTGCAAGTGTTATTGCCTCAGGATCGATATCGCCGCCCCACAACTCAAAGTCGCGTGAAAACATCTTGTTTTTTGCAGTCTCGCGGTGAGAGTGCCAATCGCTTCTTGGGGAAATCCCCCAGGTTTCAGCAGCGAATCTGCGAAGAAGCCCCGGTGCTCTGTTTTCTGCAATCATTGCAGCTTCAATGAGAATTGTTCCGGATCCGCAGAAAGGATCGCAGAAAAATTCACGTCCGCGATATTTGGAAAGCTGTACCATAGCGGCGGCAAGCGTCTCGCGAAGGGGAGCAGCGCCTGCGATTGCGCGGTAACCGCGCTTGTGAAGACCTGCACCTGTAGTATCTATATAGAGCGTGGCAAGGTCGTTCATAATAGAAAACTGTATCTGATATTTACTGCCGGTTTCTTCAAACCAGGAAAGTGAATATTTTGATTTGAGTCTTTCGACAACAGCCTTCTTTATAATGCTTTGGCAATCCGGGATAGAAAAGAGCTTTGAATTCAGGCTGTGACCTTTGACAGGAAAGGAGCCGTCCTTCGGGATGAATTGCTCCCACGGAAGGCTTTTAACGCCTTCAAACAGCTCTGTAAAGGTTGTCGCTCGAAAAGAGCCGACAACCAGAAGGACTCGCTCGCCTGTGCGCAGCCAGATGTTTGCAAGCGCCATATCAGAGAGTGAACCTGAGAACATAACACGGCCGTTTTCTGCTTTGACATCAGAAAGACCGAGGTGTGAAAGCTCCTTGGAGGCAATGCCTTCAAGGCCGAACAGCGTCGGAACGCAAAATTTAAATTCCTTCATATAAAAAGTTGTCTCCGTTGATTTTTATTCCATGGCTGATGAGGTATCGCCTGATGATGCGGAATCCTCAGAGTCTGAAGCTTGCGAGTCTGCAGGAGTATCACCCGTTGAGGCTGTGTCCCCGTCGGAAGAATCGTCCGGAGCAGGTGTTGAATCTCCGTTTGAGCCATCTGCGCTGTTATCGTTCTCCTGAGAGTCATCTGTCGTGTCGCTGTCTGGTGCTTCTTCGTTTTCACCGGTTGTTTCGTCCTGTTCATCCTCTTCGGGAGGAGCGGATGTGTGAAGTGTGCAGGTGTGATTCATCGGCTGCTCTGTGCTGCTTGAATAATAATGCTGGCCGCTTGCAGGCTGGCCGTCATATATGACATATTGTTCATCTGGAAGAACCACTCCGGCTGCAGGTGAGTATCTGTTAAGCTTCATGAAAGAAACTGTTTTGCGCGTATCTGTGGGGCAGAACTCAGATGCAAGCATATTTGTGGTGCTGTCAATCTCGACTGTTACATGAACGTTGCAGGCTTTTTTCGGAACATCGTCTTTATGGAAGTATCCGGCAACAATCCTGCTTCCTCTCGGGTCAAGTCTGCAGCTTTCTGTCGGAAGAAGTCCGCTGCAGGAGCATACGTTGACTTTTTTGAATTCGCTGTTGGAATCGAATTTTTTTACTTCGAGATTTTTGTGAACCCTGTTCATAACATGTTCCCATGTCGTGAGTGCAGGTGAAAGAGATTTTGAAATATATTTTGGCTGGTCATAACCAAACCAGACTGCGCCGACATAATAAGGTGTGTATCCGACAAACCAGCGGTCTTCATCGTTGTTGGAGGTTCCTGTCTTCGCGGCTGCAGGCATTCCGCGTTCAAGCTTTGCATAGGTGCCGGTACCGCGCGAAACAACATTCTGAAGCATATAAGTCATATATGTTGCAGTTCTCTTGCTGATTGCCTGTGTGGGCGGTGAATTCTTTTCAAGTAAAACCTCTCCGCTGCTGTCGAGCACTTTTGTATAAGTTCTCGGTTCGTAATATGTTCCGCCGTTTGCAAATGGGGCATATGCCGCCGCCATTTCAAGGACGGTAATGCCGTTTGTAAGCTGGCCGAGTGAGAGCGGTGCAAGGTTTTTGTCTCCCTTTTTGGTGAGGGAAGTGATGCCGAGATTTGCGGTAAGGAAATTATAAGAACGCTCAATTGTAAGCTTTTCAAGTGTCCGCATTGATACAGTGTTTATCGATTGCTCGACGGCGTTTGTTATTGTTGTGCGTCCTGTATATTTCCGTGTCTCGTTCTTTGGGTAGGCAGAGCCGTTGAGCAGCTTTATCGGAGCGTCATCCTCGACGGAGAACGGGGTTATAAGGTTGTATTCAATTGCAGGAGCATAGACTGCTATCGGCTTGATGGAGGAGCCGGGAGGGCGCTTTGTCTGAGTTGCGCGGTTCAGCAGGCGGGCGCCTGCTTTCTCACCGCGTCCTCCGCGCATTGCGAGAACGTCGCCGTTTTGCGGATCCAAAAGAATCATTGCACATTCGGGCTGTTTCGCGCCGCTGTATTTCGGGAAAAGACTCGAATCTTCAAAAACATCGTCCATAGCAGCCTGCATTTCGGGGTTTACAGTTGCGTAAATCTTAAGTCCGCCTGAATAGATGGTGCGCAGAGCAACGTTCTTTGAATAGCCGCGAACCTCGACGAGATCGTCGAGCAGATCTTCGATGATCTGATCGACAAAATAAGACTGCACATTTGAGGATGAGTCGTTTCGGGCTTCAGTGTTGAATTTGATATCTTCGGCTTTTGCCGCGGTGCATTCGCTCTCGGAAATCATATTGAGCTCATACATACGGTTGATAATGTTTGTGCGACGGGTTTTGTTGTTTTCGGGATTGATATATGGATTGTAATAGGTGGGGAGATTGGTAATACCTACCATGGCGGCTGACTCGGCAAGCGTGAGCTCGGATACTTCCTTTCCGTAATATGCCTGTGCGGCAGTACCGACGCCATAACAGCCCTCACCGAGATAAATCGTATTGAGATACATTTCTATAATCGTATCTTTGTCATAATGCCGTTCAAGATAAAGTGCGCGCATAATTTCCTGCAGCTTACGTCTGACAGAATCCTGATTGTCTCCTGTAAGATTCTTGACGAGCTGCTGGGTGATGGTCGAGGCACCAAAATCACTTTTCATCCTGAAGAACATATTGATGCTGGCTTTGAATGTTCTGTTCCAGTCAACGCCGTGATGCTTCATAAAACGGTGGTCTTCGATTGCGATGGCGGCATCCTTGAGATATGTAGGCATATCCTCAAGATTGACCCAGGTTCGGTTCTGCGAGTCATAGAGACGCTCGAACTCCTGTTCGTCGCCGTTCTCGTCAATGTAATAAACAATCGAGGAATAGTTGAGCTTCATTGCCTCAACCTCGATGTCTACCTTGGCATCGAGAGACAGCATATACCCGACAAAAACGGTTAAGCAGATTGCAAATGTGCATAAACCGATATAGATAAGTGTGCGTAATATAAACCAGGTGGGGGAAGAGAAAAATTTGCTTTTTTTATGTTTTTTGTTTTCGGAATTACTTTGAGAATTCAAAAGAAACACCTCCTGAAAAAAGCATATCATTATATATTATAACATAAATTTGAAAAAAAGCCATCAAAAATTTAATGAGGAGAGAATTTTATGCGGAGCAGAATAACCGAGCTTAGCTGTAAAGAGGTAATAAACATATGCGACGGTACGCGCTACGGTTTCGTGAACGATGTCGAAATAGACTGTTCAAGCGGAAGAATAATTTCGCTGATCGTGCACTGTAGAAAGACAATTAACACGATTTTTGCAAGAAACGGTGATATAATAATACCTTGGGAGGCGATTAAAAGGATAGGAGATGACCTGATTCTCGTTGACTTTGTATATGAGCGCGGACCAAAAGACGGAAAAATAGGTATTTTTTCAAAATAATTGAGAAAAATACAAAAAAAGGCTTGCAAAATCCGCTGAAACGTGATAATATATTTCGGTCATAAAACTCACACATCATGACTTTCGCGCTGCTGTGTCGAAAGATGGCGGGTAAGAATGATTGATGTGGCGGTTAAAACAGAAGGAGGACAAAAAATGTCACAGGTAATCTCAATGAAGCAGCTTCTTGAAGCAGGTGTCCATTTCGGCCACCAGACAAGACGCTGGAACCCCAAAATGGCTCCGTATATCTTCACGGAGCGTAACGGTATCTACATCATCGATTTGCAGAAGACCGTTAAGAAGCTCGAAGAGGCATATTTCTTTGCACGCGACATCGCTGCAGAGGACAAGAGCATTCTCTTCGTAGGAACAAAGAAGCAGGCTCAGGAAGCAATCAAGGAAGAAGCAGAGCGCGTAGGTATGTACTATGTAAACGCTCGTTGGCTCGGCGGCATGCTCACAAACTTCAAGACAATGCGTCGCCGTATCGATCGCCTCAACCAGCTCAAGAAGATGCAGGAAGACGGCACATTCGATCTTCTCCTCAAGAAGGAAGTTATCAAGCTTCAGGCTGAAATCGCAAAGCTCGAGAAATATCTCGGCGGCGTTAAGGAAATGAATAAGCTCCCGGGCGCAATGTTCATCGTTGACCCGCGCAAGGAGCGCAACGCAATCGCTGAAGCTCGCAAGCTCGGCATTCCGGTTATCGCTATTGTTGATACAAACTGCGATCCGGAGGAAGTTGACTATGTCATCCCGGGTAACGACGATGCTATTCGCGCAATAAAGCTCATCTCCCAGACTATCGCAAACGCTGTTGTTGAAGCACGTTCCGGCGAGCAGATGGAAGAGACTGCAGAAGAAGCTGCTGCTGAAGAAGTAGTAGCAGAGCAGGAATAATTAAAATATAATAAGGAGAGTGTTACATTATGGCTTTTACAGCTGCTGATGTTAAGGCGCTTCGTGAAGCTACGGGCGCAGGTATGATGGACTGCAAGAAGGCTCTTGCATCATCCGACGGCGATATGGAAAAGGCAATGGAATTCCTCCGCGAGAAGGGACTTGCTGCTGCTGCAAAGAAGGCAGGTCGTATCGCTGCAGAGGGTATGGTTTATGGTATGGCAACTGCTGATGCAGGTGTTGTTGTTGAAATCAACAGCGAAACAGACTTCGTTGCAAAGAATGCAGACTTCCAGAAGTTTGCTGCAGATGTTGCTGCTACAATTCTTGAGAGCAAGCCTGCAGATGTCGAAGCTCTTGCTGATTGCAAGTGCGCAGGCACTGATATGACAGTTGCTGAAGCTCTTCAGGAGAAGATCCTCACAATCGGTGAAAACATCAAAATCCGTCGTTTCGCAATTTGCGAAGGTGGCGTAAACGTAACTTACATGCACATGGGCGGCAAGATCGGCGTTCTCATCAACATGGAAGTTTCCGATAACCTCAAGGGTAACGACGAAGTTGTTGCACTTGGCCGTGCAGTTGCAATGCAGATTGCTGCAATGAGCCCGTCCTGGCTTACAAGCAGCGATGTTCCGGAAGATGTTCTCGCAAAGGAGAAGGAAATCCTCACAGCTCAGGCTATGAACGAAGGCAAGCCGCAGGCTGTTGCTGAGAAGATGGTTATGGGACGTATCAAGAAGTTCTATGCTGAGAACTGCCTCCTTGAGCAGGA
>JAFSIZ010000140.1 GCA_017439555.1 Oscillospiraceae bacterium
ACACAGAACTGTGAGGTGAAATGCGTCTCGCTTGTAGCGGATGAAAAGACTCTGTGTGAAAGATTATCAATGGATGTAGAAAGAGGTATCCGTTCTGAAGATATAATTGAGCGAAGCATAGCAAGAATACCGATGTATCAAACATTGGATACCATTATAATTGATACAAACGCAAAGGATGTGGCTGTGATTGCCAATGAGATTAAGCAGTTGTAATACTGACAAATTCCAATTTGTTGAACTAAACAGCACATATATTCTAAAAGGAGCAAGGGTAAAATACACCTTGCTCCTTCTCATTTTCTATTATGTATTCATAAAAAGGTCATTTATGCATACCAATACTTATCTAATACAGAGACTTATATTATTTATGATAGAGCTTTTTCGTCTGATATCTCGGCTCACACGTGAGATTGATGCCCAGCTTGCGATAAACATCAAGATCAACCTGCGAGAGCATAACCGTCGAATGTGCTTCACAGTTGCGAAGCCTCTCAAGCTGACGTGTCGCAAGGGCGGCGGTCTCGTTCTGCGCTGTCGAAACTGTCAGCGCGATGAGCACCTCGTCTGAATGAAGGCGCGGATTGTGGTTGCCGAGAATTTCCGTCTTGAGCTTCTGTATCGGCTCAATGACCTCAGGCGGAATGAGATGCACCGAATCATCAATGTCTCCGAGCACCTTGACAGCATTGAGAAGTGCAGACGCACTCGGCCCGAGCAGGGGAGTGTTGCGCCCTGTGATGATTCTGCCGTCAGGAAGCTCTATGGCGATTGCAGGCTCGCCGCCGCAGGTCTCTGATTTCAAAAGAGCTGCGCCGACAACTGCGCGGTCCTCCGGAGAGATGCCTGCCTGCTTCATAAGAAGCTCGACCTTCGTGACAGCCGCATCACTGCCGTTGCCGCTTCTGCGGTCGCACATAACGGAGAAATAGCGGCGTATGATCTCCTCGCGTGAGGCGCGCCTTGTCGCCTCGTCGTCAATAATGCAGCTGCCTGCCATATTGACGCCCATATCCGTGGGTGATTTATAAGGGCTTTTGCCCAGAATCTTTTCAAATATTGCGCGAAGAACGGGGAAAACCTCAACATCGCGGTTGTAGTTTACCGTCGTCTCCCCATATGCCTCAAGATGATAAGGGTCTATCATATTGACATCATCGAGGTCTGCCGTTGCCGCCTCATATGCGAGGTTGACAGGGTGCTTGAGCGGAATATTCCAGATGGGGAAGGTCTCAAACTTCGCATAGCCTGCGGAGATGCCTCTCATATATTCGTGATAGAGCTGGGAAAGGCAGGTCGCCATCTTTCCGCTTCCGGGGCCCGGAGCGGTTATGACAACGAGCGGACGCGTTGTCTCTATGTATTCGTTCTTGCCAAAGCCATCCTCGCTGACGACATGGGAAACATTGAGCGGATAGCCTTCAATATCATAATGGAGATATACGCGCATACCGAGCTGCTCGAGCTTTTTCTTGAATGCCGCGGCGCTCGGCTGGTCGTTATAGCGCGACACAACAACACTTCCGACATAAAGCCCGATAGAGCGGAATGCATCAATAAGGCGGAGCACATCGCTGTCATAGGTGATACCGAGGTCACCGCGCATCTTGTTCTTCGCGATATCCGATGCGCTTATAACGATGACGATCTCCGCATCATCGGAAAGGTTTTTAAGCATCTGCACCTTGCTGTCAGGCTTAAAGCCCGGGAGCACGCGCGATGCATGAAAATCGTCGAAAAGCTTGCCGCCGAATTCGAGATAGAGCTTGCCGCCGAAGGTGCGTATACGCTCACGAATCTGCTCGGATTGCTTCTCAATATATGCCTCATTGTCAAAACCTATCTGCCACATAGCTCTTCCCTCCGCTATAGTAATTTCAACTAATATAGTTTATCACATAAAACGGAGGTTTGCAATAAGTCATTTTTAAATAAAAAGGTGGAAAATAGGGCGAATTTCAATTTGTGGCTCTTTTTGTATTGAATATTTCAAAAAATGTGTTATAATTAATTGAATAAATATGCTGATGCCGAAATTTCGGCAGAAAAAAGAAGAAAACCAATAACAAGGAGTTGTTTTCAATGATAAAAGTAGCACTTATAGGATGCGGAAAGATAAGCTCAGGCCATGTCAAAGCATTCGAAACAATCGAGGACGCAGCGATAGTTGCTGCCTGCGACCTTGCAGAGCAGAGCCTCAATGCGGTCTGCGAGAAGACAGGGGCAAAGCCCTATACAGATTATAAAAAGATGATAGACGAGCTCAAGGATGAGATTGATCTCGCGATAATTACGCTCCCTCATGGTCTCCATGGCGAGGCTACCTGCTATTGTGCAGAGCGCGGCGTTGATGTTTTCCTCGAAAAGCCGATGGGCCTTGATTCAGAGGATTGCCGCAATATGATAGAATGCTGCAAGAAGTGCGGAGTTATGCTCTGGGTCGGACATCTCCAGAGATATATGCCGATAAATGTCTTTGCAAAAGAGCTCATTGATTCCGGTGAATACGGCGAGCTCGTCGGCTTCACAGAGACGAGAAACGGCGAATACTTCACAGAAAGCCGTCCGCGCTGGTTCACGACAAAGGCAATGTCAGGCGGCGGTATCTCGATAAACCTCGGCGCACACACGCTCGACAAGCTCAAGTATTTCACAGGCGCAAACATCAAGACAATCTTCGGCGGCATACATATGCACGAAGGAAGCGACTGTGAGGATGCAGTTCAGGCATTCATCGAGATGGACAACGGCGTTGTCGGCACAATGAACCTCATCGGTTATACAAGCGCCCATGCCTATGACACAATCCTCTATCTCACAAACGGTGAGATCCGCATCCGTTCGGAAATCGGAAACAGCGTTGAATATTGCAAGAAGGGCGAGCCCTTCCAGCTCAAGGAATGTGATCACGTTCCGGGTATGACATATCAGATGCAGGATGTCATCAGGGTAATCCGCGACGGCAGCCGCAAGTCTGTTGTAACAGGTGAATACGGCCTCGACATTATCCACGCTGTCAAGAGAATTTACAAAGAAGAGCAATAAAAAAGCAAAGCATCCGTGAGAAAAGCATTCTCACGGATGTTTTTTTGTTCTCAACAGGGAAAAAAGCTTATTTATTCAATCATAGCAACCACCTGTGTGATAAACTTGTCTTTGTCGCTGTGCTGCGGCGGCCCTTCAAGATAAAGGCTGCGGAAAGTCCCCGAGAGCTTCAAGCCCTTTTCCTCTGCATAGGAAACAAGTCTTTTCCTCACATCGGGAATTTTCTCATAGGCTCCGTGATGAAAAAAGGAGAGAGCTTTGAGCAAGGGAATGTTCCTGACAAATTCACCCTCGCTTTGAGGCGGCACAGCAATACAATATGTAACCTCATCGGGGGCGTCGGCTGAAATTTCAGTAAAATACATACGCCTTGTTGTGTCCGTTCCATACAATTTCATAGCTTCAAGCGCCGTATCCCTGAGAAGCTTTGTCTTGTCGGCAACAGAAACGGTTTTGTATGTACGGCAGTAGACTGTCTGCGGTTCAATGGTGATTTCTTTGACAGTCTCGCCTTCTCCCGACGCTCTCTCTTTCAGCTTTTCGATGCTGAGCTCAAGCTCCATACGCATATTTTCAAGCCGTTCAATGAGGCGGTTTAAGTCTGTTTCGCCGTTAAAGTAGTCACGGATTTCATCAAGAGAAAGCCCCATCTTCTGAAACACACGGATTGTGCGGATTTGCGTGAAGGTATCAATGGTATAATACCTGTTTCCGGAAACTCCGTCCTTTTTGTCAGGCTTTATAAGCCCTTTTTCTTCGTAGTTTAAAATTATTCTTCTTGTGATTCCAATATATTTTGCAATCTCACCTATGGTAAACAGATTTTTGTCAGTCATAGAACACCTCAAAAAGCTACATAAATTTGTCAAAAGCTATTGCATCGCACATCAGTGTACGATATATAATCATTATAGCATATGTTTCTGAATTTTCAAGATATTGGAGGAATTGTATTATGACAAAAAGAGTTTTCAGTATGCTCTTATGCGTGTGTATGCTGATCGGCATGATCAGCACAACTGCCTTTGCCGCAGGTGCGGTTAGGGCAGGAGAAAAGGCAACTGTCATTACAGACTGGCAGGTGTTTGAAGAGCCGGACTCGAGCAGTAAGGTTACCGGATATCTCAGCGCAGGTAACGAGGTTGATGTGCTTGAAGCATACATCAGCGGAAACGGCGGCATTGGCGGAAAATGGCACAAGATAAGCTATACAAATAAGATGCTTAATCTGTCAGGCACCGGATATGTCAAGGCGATGTATTCATCGAGCCGTGAAGCTTTTGAGACAAAATATACTGTTGAATTGGAAGAGGTATCTGTATCTGTTTTTGTTGATGATCCCGTTGCAGGTGTTGAGCCTTATGAAGATATCGAGCTTATCGATACAACAAATATGGTGATTGACAATTACAACTGGTCAGGAGCTCTTGATGATAACGGCTGCTTCAAGGAGGGTGTGCAATACACCCTGACCGTAACTGTCAGCTTAAAAGCAAAGGCGACGGATATGATATTCAGCTCAAGATCTGCCGACCATATGGTAAACAGATTTCCGCCGACAATAAAGCTTTCAAACGGCAACCGCACGGTACAGCTGACTTATAAATTTGCGAAAACCCCGGCACCGAAGGAATCTACCGCACCAAAGAAAGAAGATTCTTCAAATACAAACTCCGCAAAGGTAGATAAGTTTGCAGTCGGCGACTACGGCACGATGGAGCTTATAAGCGGAGGCTATTCCATGTATCACGACCCGGATTCAAGAACTGTGTATGGAGGCAGTCAGCAAATCGGAGCGACTATAATTGTCCTGGAGGCAGGTGTTGACGGCGTTGACACAGATGCAGTGTATTATGCGGTCTGGAACGAGCATCACGAAGAAGTCGAGTATATAAATATGAACGATCCAAGGGCTACCTTCGGAAACTTCGTAAAGGAAGGCAACGACCCGGAAAGACCTTACAACGAAGAGTTTGCGGCAAAGAGAGCGCAGGACAGAGGCAAATTCAATGCAATAACCGAAGTTGATGTTGATTTTCTTTATGCGACTGCGGCTCATAAGCCCTGTATGGCAGATTACAACACTGAAGAGCCCACCACATCATTTGTAAATACCAAAACCTATGCCTGCACAGGTGTTACCTACAGCACAACAGCGGTTCCGAAGCCCTATTCAATGGTAACCGCCACTGCAACCTATGTTGCAAAAGACCCCTACCATTTTTCAGAGGATGTAAAATCCTCCCGGGATAAAAAAACCAAGGGGATCAAGGTCAACGGCAAGGGCTCATTCATAATCAATACATACAGTATCAATTATATAAATGAAAAAACAATAGAGGTTGTTTACCACGAATATATTGATCCGGCACCCTTCGATACCGTTCCCACACAGGCTATGAAGGACTATAACGCAAAGCATCAGTATGACAGAGGCGTTGCTATGCCGGTTATAGGAACATCAAAGCTCAGCGACCATGTGCTGGAGTCCGGCGCATACCTTTGGGAATATCCTACGGCGTATAGCAAAATATTTGAAATACAGCCGAATCAGATAATTGAAATAGTTGACTTTGACCTCACCGATGAAATTCCCGGACTTGTCGGTGACTGGTGCAGAGTTGTAATCGGAAGTGCTATGGGCTTTGTGCCAAGGTCATATCTTACGGATGTTGTAAAGACAGACTATTGGCAGGGCGCTCCGGCTGTTTTTCATGACAGCCCCTATGTATTTGCAGGCGGAAGCGGAACGAAGGAAGATCCTTACTTGATCGAAACTCCGGAGCAGCTCGATGCAATACGCAAGGACAGTGCCAAATACTTTAAGCTCATAAAGGATATCGACCTTTCAAACTGGGGCAACTGGATTCCCATCGGCGGAACACCTGCCTATGGCGGCAACGGCGATGATGTCAATAACAAAGCACAGTTTGGTGCAGACTCCTTCAGAGGTCAGCTTGACGGAAACGGTCACGTTATCTCCGGAATGACCATAAAGATAAACGAAGCAAAGCCATTTATGCAGGAAAAAGGCAACTCTCGTTACTTCGGTCTTATGGGATATATGTCAAACGGTCTCGGAAACAGTGATGCCGGAATACGCAACCTCGGGCTTATAAACTTCAATATCGACGTAACCTATTCGGCATACTCCGAAAGTCTCTATATCTGGGCAGGAGCATTTGCAACACATATGCTTGATGTCACTGTCACTAACTGCTATACTGCAAACGGAAAAATCAACTTTAATATCAATAAAGCACCCGGAGTAGATATGGAAACTCTGGATACGCAGTTTGTATTCGGCGGTTTATCCTCGGAAATTGCCGGAAGCACTGTAACAGAATGCTTCAGTGATACTGACATTACGGTAAAGTCAAATGATGACGATGTCTATTACCTGATAGCAGGCGGTTTTGCTTCTTC
>JAFSIZ010000141.1 GCA_017439555.1 Oscillospiraceae bacterium
ATGCTCGACAGAATTGCCGATGTGTTCCCTGAGTTTGACACAACGGAGTGCGGTGCCCAAACTAAATTTGCCGTAGGTGACGGAAACTCAAGCTATCTTGTACCGAATTCCCAGACAGGTAAGAATGATACTGTGTATAAAAGCCAGGGGAAAATACTCGGTAGACTTCATGATGCAACTCTTGCACAATCTATAGTGGTTACATATGATGCGCTTTTTCCGATATTCGAGGATGAGTGGGTTATAGATTATCTTGAGGAGAAGGCGCGCCTCTACGACATGGAAAATAAGAAGGATTCTGCGGCAAAAATACGCTCAAATATCGAAAACAATTATTTCCGAGAGATATTCGATGCTATATGCGAATGGAGAATAAGCGCAAACTTCGGCGTTACGGAAAAGCTGTTGGTAGAGATGGCAATAGTGCTTGATACATTGCCGGAAACTGAGGACTGGATAAACTTCATGTTTAAAACCGGCGGACACAAAAGCACCCAGGGCAGAGTGGATAATTACGGTTTTGCCTACGACGGAGGAAATGCCGGAATTCAGATTATGAACAAGGTTGATCGTGACGGACAAGGATACGAGGCGGCGCTGGCATACAATATTTCTATGGCAACAAATGTTTCGTCAATATGTGAGTCCCTTGGGAATTACTACAGAGTGTCGGAGCTTGAGCTTACAGACGATTCAAACATTCTTGAAAATCCGAAATTCCGCAGAATAATGGCCGCTCCGCTTGATATAATCCTTTGTTCAAACACGGCACCAAATGTCGGCGACCACGAAACCTATGGAAAAGCATATACAGGACTTACCCTTCCGTTACTTCTCCGTATGTACACATTCTTTGAGGATGAGCCGGAACGTCGGGAAATAGTTGCAAAGCTTATATATCAGACTAACGGAAAGAAAACAGACGGGTTGTATACAAGCATATTTGATGCTGAACCGGAAGAAATTGTGTCTGACATAGATGAATTGTCCAAAAACGGATTTGATATTGTTCTTCCAAGCAGAGACTTAACAGGCTACGGACTCGCTGTTCTCCGCGGCGGTGACTGGATAAATTCAGCGGATAAAGTAACAAACGTAAATAACCAGTATGATTATTATTTGTGGTATGGTGATAACAAAACAAGCTCCCATTATCACTTTGATAAGCTCTCACTCGGATTCCATGCATACGGTTTGCCTGTAGGCGATGATATCGGTGAGCCGGTGAACAAAACAAACGGTGATCCATACAGATTTGAAGTTGCCAAGCACACGGTTTCCCATAACACAGTAATGGTAAATGATGCATCGCAAGGCGCATGGCAGTATGGAAACCCACGTCATTTTGATTCTGCAGAAATGGTGCAGCTTACTGACGTAGAAGCTCCTGAGGTTTATTCTGCGCAGGGAGTTGAAGAATACCGCAGAACACTCGTGAGTGTAAAGGTAGATGAGAGCATTGCATATGCTGTTGACTTTTTCCATGTAAAAGGCGGTAATGACCATCTGTATTCATTCCACGCTCTCGGTCGGGAAGCTGATTTGAGTGACAATCTTGAATTTGTAAAGCAAGCAGATTCAGAGACAGGTGAATACATCGGTTCATACCAAGGGGTAGATAAACTTTGGGGAGGCAGCAACCAAAACGGCGATGCGGATGGTCATGGCACATATAGCTGGTTTGGCGAAGTTGACAGAGTAAATTCTCCTGAAAACGCAGATGTGTTCAGTATGGATTGGAAAATAGACGATCATTGGAAGGTTCTTACTCCGCAACAAAAGAATTTGCATGTGCGCTTGACGATGATTAACAGCAGTCCGTTATCGGAAATTACTGCAACATCGCTTATTCCTCCACAAGTAAAAGGAGCAATGGATAAAACTCGTTATCTTTTTGCGCGTCGTACATCTCAGGACGGTGCTGCGCTTGATACACTCTTTACTGCTGTTGTAGAGCCGTATAAAAACGAACGCTATATTACGGATATCGAACAGGTAACTGTTGAAAGAGCAGACGGAACCCCTGTTTCAAACGACGAAGTAAAGGCTGTTAAGGTTACGCTTGCAGAAAGCGGTCGCGAGGATTATATTGTATACGCGAAAGATAATTCTGTAGAATATAAAGTTTATTATAGTACCGAAGACGGAGATAAGAACTTCGTATTTTGCGGATTTGTCGGCGTTGTTTCTGTGAATCGCGGAGAAATAATTTACACTTATATAAATGACGGCACCGCGATAGCAGACAAAAAAGAACTTGTTTCCGAATATGCCGGAAGCGTGTCAGGATTTCAAACTGACAACTCAACCGATAATTTTGTTGATGTTGAATTTATCTCCCGTCCGGAAGAGATTTCGTCTCTTGTCGGCAGATATATCTATATCAACAACAATTCGGATGCAAACGGAGCTTATCGCATAGAGTCTGTATCTGAGATTGACAATGGTATTCGCCTCAACATCGGGGACACAACGCTTATAACCGGTTATAAAGATGTTTATGATTTCAAAAAGGGATACGACTATAATGTATCCGCTACAAATGAGTTCATTATTCCTATGAGTTATGAGATGGATAATTCTCCAGAATTCACTCCGCTTTCGGATAATATAACAACCTCGGCAGGAAGCTCAATAAGCGTACCGTTGAATGCAACAAGCGAGGTTGGTGAAGCAATAACTTATAAGGCAGTGCAGCTTCCTCGCGGCGCAAGTCTCGACACAGAAACGGGTGAGATTAAATGGAAGCCGGATTCTTCTCAGGTTGGTAACAATGTAGTTATAGTAAAGGCTATTGATGAGATGGGACGTGAGGATAGCATAAGCTTCAATATAACCGTTTACGGTGCGACAACCGGAAAGCCATCTGATACAACGACCGAAACACCATCCGCGGGAAATGAAGGAACTGCCGGCGGTGGAGGTGGAGGAGGTGCCGCACCTACAGAGCCGGAAACAGGAAAGGATGACGAAAGCCTTCTCCTTGAGGAGAAGGTGC
>JAFSIZ010000142.1 GCA_017439555.1 Oscillospiraceae bacterium
AAGAGCTTTTGCTGAACCGTCATACTCAAGATTCAATATAGCAGTCGGTGCTGCAGCGATTGAAGAATCAGCCTTAGTTACCACAACCGATACAGTTTTCTCAACTCGGCTTTCAACTTCGTTCCAACCGCCAATACCTGTCCAGTCGTAGTTTGCAGTATCAGCAGGTGTGAAGTATGCTGCAAAACCACTATTCTGAACAGTAGGAATGGTTGTTCCGTCAAGCCATGTCCAGCCTTCCGTCAAGCCTACCGTACTGAGTGCTGCACCGTATGTAATATCATTCTGTGCTGTTGGAGCTTCAAGAGAAGGTATCGCCTTTGCGATAGTCAAGTCTAAAATTTTAGAAAGACTTTCGAAGTTTGTGTTTTCCTCGACAGTAAATTTAACTTTATAATTGCCTGCGTTTTCAGGAATGTTGGTTGTGTATGACGAATCTTCTTCAGATGCCTTCTTGTATTCAACTACAACCTCACCGAATTTTGCAGCATAAGAAGGTGTCTTTGCTTCATCTCCGTAAGTCCAGCCTTCGATTGACGGTTCTGTTATCCAAGCATTGTCGGCTTTTGTAACAACGAAAGGTAATGTAACAGAATCTTCTGTTGTTGAACTCCACTTGTAATTTGCACTGTCAACAAGTTTGAGAACTACATTCGCCGAACCGACATTTGTTCTGCCGTCATTCGATTCCACGGTATAAAGTTTAGATGAAGGAACTTCTGCCGTCTGATTTTCACCGTTATATACCTTGCTTGCAATGTCAGGCTCACTTACCACCGCCTTGTTGATAACGAGCTTTCCGAAAAAGGTCATTTCATATGCTTTGTAATACGCATCTTCTGCTCTTGTTATCTTAACATCGTATGTATTAACTTCTGTGGGAATAGAATCACTCCATGTAGTTGTATCTTTTACACGATACTTAACAGTAAAGCCTGAAAGTAGGGAATTTAAGTCAAATGCTATCGGTTCTCCCGTATAATCATACTGCTGTTGTACATCATAAATTGTAATCGTTGTTTTTTCTGTCCATACTGCAAAGAGGGTAATGCTTTCGCCTGCGTCTGCAAGGTCGGTTACAGACTGCTGGTCATTATATACTTTTGCACCGTCAGCAGTTGTCGCCCAGCCCTCAAAGGTATAGCCGTCTCTTGTAAAGGTGTTTTCGGAAAGTGCAGTCGCCTCTCCGAGCGTAATTGTTTGATTTACCATTGTGCCGCTGCCGCCGTTTGCATCAAAGGTTACGGTATAGGTTGGCGGTGCGGTATATGTAACCGCATCACTTGTCAGCACATCTCCGTTTTCAAAGGTAACACAGCAGACATACTGATTTCCGTCAACTGCCGATGAAAGAGTTTTGGTAGTCTGCCCACTTGAAGCTGCGCTCAAACCACTTTCCGTAATCTGAATTTTTACACCGTCTCCACTAACAGGTTCGTTCTGGTAATCAACGATTAAATTTGTATCAACCGCAGAAGAAAGAGTGGTTTCCCAGTATTCGCCCTTGTCCTCAAGTTGCTGTCCGTCAATGCTGATGCTTAAAACCCCGGTAGTTCCAACAGGCTCTACGCGCAGAGTTATTCCCTGATCCAAACACAGTATGACCGGATAAGAATCTGTCCAATAGTCGTATAAGTGCCATGCTCCGTCGGAATACTCCGCCTCTGCTGCTTCGACTAAGTCCGTGTGCTCGTCAGTCAGATAATATGTTTCGCTTGTTATCTCATACCACTGATAGCTCATTCCGGAATCATCGGTAATATCCGTCCAGATATCCTGATCCTTATCATATTCTTTCACGCCTACAGTAGGGGATTCGCTTGTGGGCTGGGGATCAATCTTATATTTCTGCATCCACAGCGGTTCAAGAATGAGAAGATATTGATAGGAGCTGCTGCCGAGACTCAAAGCATCCTCTTTTGTAAGCGCATAATCGACGGCAACCGTCTTTAGCTCATCGTAGCGATCCGTATAAACTCCGCCGCATTCAACACCGCCCCAAAGCTTCCAGCCGTCAAGTATATATCCTGCGGGCTTAGCGAGTTCGTTAATCACAGCATCCGCTTCGCTTAGTTTTTCGCCAAAGTCCAGATAGACCTTCTTTTCATTTTTAGGAGAGTAATTATTACTCGTATTCAGCGGATTGGGGTTTTTTGAAACAACCACCATTGCAAAATCGACTGCTTCCAAAAGCATGGTGTCTTTTATGTTGTATTTTGTAAGTGTTTTATCGGCTGCAGTAAAACCGGCGTTATTCACACTTCCGTCACTGAATGTCCAGCGTTTCCAGCCGATCAGGTCCTCCGGAATATACGCCGAAAGAGCCACCTGGTCTTTCAGGGGAACATCAAGCGTGACCTGTATCTCTGTTATCTCGGACGGAACAACAGAAGCCTCATCCGCAAGCTTAGTGTCACCCGTATAGAGCTTGACCGTATATGCCCACACCGGCTCAAAAGCAAAATAATCGCCTTTTGCATATTTCTTGACATCATCAGCAGAAAGTATCCAGTCTGCATCCTTTGTCAGCAGTTTTTCACTGATCACAAATCCGCTGCTGATGATTTTAAAATTCCAAAGATTCCATCCCGACAGCGTTGCGCCATCCGGAGTAGTTACCAACGAAGATAACTGTGTGCCCTCGTCCACTTCTGAACGAGTATAAGGATAAAAGTCATCATCGACTTTCAGCGGACTTGTTCCGGTATACAGGTATATTCCGTTGGACGGTAACGCCATAACCGGGGTAACCATCGTACTAACCAACATTACAAGAACCAGCCACCAGCAGGCAAGTCCTTTCAATCGTTTTTTCATAGGTCATTCCTCCAATTTATTAAGATTACTTTTATTAAACAATATAAATTTAAGATGCCGGAAACCGTCCCTTACTGTGCGAAGATGAGGCTTGCCGGAGCG
>JAFSIZ010000143.1 GCA_017439555.1 Oscillospiraceae bacterium
CTTCCCTGCAAGCGCAACAGACGGCTGGAGTGCATATGCTTATAGTGCCGGTGCTGAATACATCCAAAGGGACAATGGGGAGAACATAACCTTTGTGCAAAAGGATGGCGAATACCTGCAGCTTTCGTCAATGAAGACGGGTGAATGGATTGCCATTAAGGTTCCGCTTACAAATTGCGGTACATATAACGCATTCCTTTCTTATAAGCAGATTCAGGGCTATGGTGCTGCTGACATATATACCATACCGATGCCCGGAGAAGAACTTGATGAAAATGGCAAGCGTGAATATGTTGACAAGATGCTTAAAAACGCATCGCGCGTAGCATCAATAAACTCTCATAATGTAAATAATCTCAGCATTGAAAACGCACCTAAAGCGACAGAATTCACGGTTGGCACTACAGTGGCTGACAGTGGAATACTACTTGTTTTTAAATCGACAGGAAATAAGAAAATTCTTCTCGATAATATTATCCTTGACGGTACAGGAGAGATTGAAGGTGTAGAGAATGTTGTTGAGACAGTATACACACTCCGATCGGGAAAAGCTCTCAAGGAAGAAGGCGAGACGGCAATGCTTTCTCTCTTCGATGAAAACGGAGAAGAAGTTGCAGACTTTGAGATTGCTGAAATAACCTCCTCCGATGAATCTGTTGTAACTGTTTCGGAAAAGACTGTTACTGCAGGAAGTAAACCGGGTCGCGCAAAGCTTTCTGCGACTGTTACAGTAGATGGGGAAAGTATCAAGGCGAAAGGTGTTGTTCGTTTTGTAAAAGATAAGATGTCCGGAGCGAATGTTGCCATAAAGATAAATGCGCGCAAGGAAAGCTGGACAAATCCCGGATATTTCCGTGACCCATCACTCTATTCAAGCCTTGAAAGAGCGCAGACGGACATAACCGGCTTTGAGATTGGCGATGGAATCACGGAAGAGTATACCGATGGCTGGAGCTGGTATGCTGACAGCGTTGACGTGCAAACTGAAACTTCATTTATGCAGAGAAATAAAATCGTTTTCAGCGCGCGAATGGAGGATGGCGCATGGTTTGCCGTTAAGACGAAGTTTGATGCAGCAGGCAAATACCGCGCAATCGTTACACACCGTGCAAGCATCCAGAGCCCGTATGCAGATATGTACTTTATCCCTGTGCCGAAAGAGGGAGAAAAGGTAGCTGATTTCCTCACTGACGAATACAGAGTGGGACGAATCAACAGCCATAATCCGGATGTTGAGGCATGGAATGCAGCGAATGCGACAACAGAAACCTATCTCGGAGATGTATACGCGGAAGAACCCGGTGAATATCTCGCCGTAATTATGATGACGGGACGCGCAGCTACCGGAAAGATGTATCTCTATTATGAGGATTTTGTCTTCAGCGGAACAAACCCCATTGCGTCAATTGGCGGTTCGTGCCAGGAGGCGGTTTCGGTAGGTGATACGGTAACGCTTGACAAGAGCATTGTAACTTATGAAGCAGATATTCCGCAATATAGAGAAGGGACAACGCTTTCCTTCCGCAGCCTCACGCCTGATATTGTTTCTGTTGATGAAAACGGCGTTGTGACAGGTGTAGGAAACGGCGTTGGAAGAATTGAGGTAACCGCAACCTATGACGGTGAGTCAGTAGTCGGAGAATATACGGTTATCGTCGGAAGCGGAAAAATGCGCAGAAGCTACTATACTGATGAAAAGGTAGAAAATGCAAAGCGCAATATAGAAAGATATGATTGGGCGAAAGCTGAATATGACAAATGGGTAAAGGCGGCAGACAAGTTCGTCGAACAGGGAGCAGATA
>JAFSIZ010000144.1 GCA_017439555.1 Oscillospiraceae bacterium
GGCTCCGGAGTAGATGGTGTATATTTTTATAAAACCACTTCCGGATAAAAAAACGACCCGCTTTTTGCGGTGGACGACGGCTGGGGATATGAGTATACATACACCTACACCAATGCAGACGGAACGCCGGTGCTTAACGCGGACGGCTCAGTGAAAACCGAAGCCCGTTGTAAGCCTTTTATCGGTTTTTATAATATGTGGGGACTTTGGGAATCGGAAATTCAATCGTGGATAAAAAACCTTTCAATGGCATATCTGTATACGGATGATGCAAAATACGGCCGTGCGGCAGCGATACTCATCGACCGTATTGCAGATATTTATCCGGATTTTGATACAACCGAGTGCGGAGCGAAATTTCTTGTAAACGATGGAAACACGATAAAATGGAAAAACGGAACAACAAGCGGAGAAAGCCGCGGAAAGATTATGGGAAGGCTTCATGATAATGAGCTTGTGAATGTTGTGTCGCTCGGATATGATGCAATCTTTCCTATTCTTGCAGATAGTGAGGTCCTTTCATATCTTTCCGGAAAAGCGGGCAAATACAATATGGAAAACCGGAAGCAAAGCTCGGTGGATATATCCCGGAATTTTGAAAACAATTTCCTGCGCGAGGCTCATAAGTGCTTCCTCGATTACCGTATAAGCGGCAACTTCGGTGTGCCGGAAAAGGCTCATTTGATAACTGCTGTTGTACTCGATACTCTTCCGGAAACGGAGGAATGGATCAACTGGGTTTTCCAATCGGGATACCGTAAAAGTATTTATGAATACACCGGCGGAAATGTTTATTCCCAGCTTATAAGCGTCGGAAAGGTTGACCGCGACGGTCACGGCAATGAGGCCGCTCCAGGATACAACGGTGGCTGGATAACTAATATGATATCCCTTGCAGACATTCTCAACAGCTATGACAAGGTCGGTGGAACTGACCTTTATGAGCATCCTAAAATGTTAAGAATGCTTACATCTGAGCTTGATATCATCTGCGTATCAACGACTGCACCGAATATCGGCGACCATGACCGTATGGGACGTCATCTTCCGGGAACGAATGTTGATGCTCTGCTCACTGCTTACAATGTTATCGAAGACGAGGAAACACGAGAAAATATAGCCCGTGCAATTTATTTGCAGAACGGCAAGAAAACCGATAACATTCACAGCAGTATATTTGATGCAGAGCCGGAGGCGGCTGTTGAGACGATTGAAAAAATTGTGGCTGACGGAGATCTCGCACTGAAGCTTGGAAGCCGTGCTTTGGGCGGCTACGGAATATCAATTCTCCGCGCGGGAGATTGGCATATTCCCAATGATGCATCCAATAACGTGAACACTCAGCGTGATTTTTATCTCTGGTACGGACAGACAGGCGGGCACGGGAATTACGATAAGCTCAACCTTGGCTTCCATGCTTACGGTCTTGATGTCGGTGCAGATATCGGCGAAACGCATCTTAAGGATACCACAAATCCTCACCGTACCGAGATGTGCGGTGTAACCGTTTCCCACAACACAGTAACGGTAAATAACGCGAATCAGAAGTCAACACTCGATGGTGGTATAGCGCATTTTGACGATGCCGGCAGAGTAAAGGTTATGGATGCGGAAGCCTCTGAGGTATATGCAGAGCAGGGGGTAGAGGAATACAAAAGAACACTCGTTATGGTGGATGCGAATGATGATATCTCCTATGGAGTTGACTTCTTCCACATCCTCGGCGGTGAAGATCACTTGTATTCTTTCCATTCGCTTGCGACAGAAGCAGAACTCTCCGGTAATGTGTCGGTGCAGAGCCAGAAGGATGATACCGGAAGCTACATAGGCTCATATCAGGGCATAGACAAAGCGTGGGGAGGAAGCACCGTTAATGACGACAGCGACGGGCTTGGAACCTATAGCTGGTTCGGTGAGGTTGACCGTGCAACTGAGCCGGAAAATGCGGATGTGTTCAGTATGGACTATAAGATAGTTGATAATGACAAGGTTCTGCAACCGGCACAGAGAAATCTGCACGTTCGCCTTACGATGCTCAATTCCTTTAAGCTTGATGAGATAACAACAACCTCAGGTATCCCGCCTCAGGTATATAATGCGCTTCCAAAGGTTCGCTTCCTGTTTGCCCGTCATACGGGAGAAAAAGACGGAGCAGGTGACAGTGGGAAGCTTGAGTCTCTCTTTACTTCGGTTATAGAGCCTTATAACAAGGACAGATATATTGAA
>JAFSIZ010000145.1 GCA_017439555.1 Oscillospiraceae bacterium
GTCTCGCCTTCCTTACCCCAGGAAACGAGCTCTGCACCCTCGTCGGAATAGAACCAGTTGATGTATCTCATAGCGTTTGCAATTCTGCCTGCATCAGCTGTGTTCGGAACACCAAAGCCCATCGGGTCGTTGTTGTACTTATTGACAAGAGCAACACCGATTCCGTTTGTTGACTTCGGGGGCTTCATTGCAGCGATTGTATATTCGGGGTTCTGTGCTCGAGCGATATCATTGAAGAAGTCAATTCTTACCTGATATTCCGGCATAATGAAGCCGCGGTCTGTTGAGACGAGCTCCTGCCATGTGGAAGCATTGATCGTGAAGAAATCTGCCGGGATGAGCTTTTCGTCAACCATCTTCTTGAAGAAGGTTACCATCTCGAGCATGATTTCGCTCTCGCGAGCACCATAGCTCCACTTTTCGTTTTCAAAATCATAGTATGTGTTATAGTGGAAGTTCGGCTTGAAGGACGAACCGATGACGTTCATATTAGCCATACCGGAACGCATGCAGAGCGGATAGGACTCCGGATAAAGCTTTTTGAGCTCTTTGCAGACATTATAGAGATCATCAAGTGTCTCAGGCGTCTGGAGGCCGTGCTTATCGAAGATATCCTTGCGATACAGCCACGACATAACGTTCATCTGACGCTCGTTACCAAACGCCGGTGCAGTATACACCTTCCCATCGGATGCGCGGCGAATATCATATGTATTAGCCTTTTCTTCATCTGAGACCGAGCCCCAGAACTTTTCATAGTTCGGCATGTATTCGAGGTTATCGTCAAGCGCAAGGAATGCGCCCTGCTCAAAATACTTGCTTGCATAGGAAACGTTCTGGAAGCCGATAACATCGGGGAGATTTTCCGGATCTGCCATAATGAGCGTAAACTTTGTTGAAAAGTCTGTTTCCGGATAGGCATTAACGTTAAGTGTGCCGCCCACCCCTTCGCGGATTGCCTTCCAGACCTCCCAATTTTCGTTGTACGGCCACGAAGCGTGGCTTGCGATTACAACATCCAGAACCGCATCGGCAGGAAGTGCTTTGCCGGGTTCAGGTTCGCCCGCAACTTCTTCTGCTGCTTTTTCACCGCCGCAAGCGGCAAATGTCAGCAACATAAGAGCTGCAAGCAAAAGTGCCAAGAGTCTTTTTTTCATTTTCTATTTTCCTCCTTAGGTTTGTTTTTTATATTAACACATAAGTGTGCTAACCGATTTATTGCTTAAAAATCCTCCGGGTCGGGGATTTCCATAAGTGTACCGCCACTTTGCGAAGAAAGGTCTGCTATTATTCCGGGAAGCGCCATACGTATACCGAGATCAACATCAATCGGAGGCACCGTATCATTTACGATGCAATCTATAAACGCCATCAGCATCTTTTTATCCGCGCCACCGTGTCCGTCACGCGGGTGACTGATCTCCCCCGGGTATTTCAGCGTTACCGGAACATCAATTTTCTCTTCTATTGTTCCCGGAATATCCGAAAGCCTTGCAAAATAATGCGCATCTGAAAGCGGTTTTGTTTTATCTGTTTCTACAGTGCCACGCGTTCCTATGATTTCATAATTATGATAAAGACCGACATACGCACCAAAACAAACCAGCACACGTATAATCGCACCCTTTGCGGTTTTAAAAAGCGCCACGCCGTTCTGAGCCGATAATGTTTTATACGGATTATATGAAACATCGGAAACCATGCACGAAACGCTGACGCATCTGTCGTTCATTATATAAAGAAGCGGGCCTAAATCGTGCGTTAAGTATTTGATTGCAGGATTGAAGGTGCGCCAATGCCCATCGGCAGGTTTCACAAATTTATTGAAATCTTCTGAATGGAGATACTCGGCTTCTGCATAGACAACATCACCCAGTTTTCCCTCGTCGAACATCTTTTTCCACGATTCGATAAACGCCCACCAACAGCAGTTTTCCCCCGCCATATACTTAAGCTCCGGATGTGCCTTAACGATTGCGCGCAGACGTTTTGCCTCTTCAACGGAGTTCACCGGCGGAATTTCGCTGAGTACATGCTTTCCGGCTTCCATTGCCTTTTCCACAAACGGAACGTGGTATATGGCATCGGTTGCAATGTAGACGGCATCAATATCGGATTTCAGAAACTCATCAAAGTCTGTAAAGCAAAGAAGCTCTGAAACTTTCAGGTCATCCTCAAATATTTTTCTTGCCGCCTCAAGCTTTTCGGGGTTTATGTCACAGATTGCACGAAGCTGTACCTTTTTTTCTCCGATAACAGTTTCCGTAACATACCCGCCTCTGCCAAGCCCGACTACACCAAGCTTTACAACATCCTTTTTCATTTGGTTTTCTCCTTGCGTGATTTTATAAGATTTATTTAGAAAAGAGAGGGGCTTGGAAAAACTCAGGAGCGAAACACTAAATTCAAGCTTGCCCCTCTCTCTTTCTGTCATTTTTGCGTATAATCAAGTATACGCCTGATGAGAACTGCAACCTCTGCGCGGGTGGTGTAGTCAAGAGGTGCGATAAGATTATTCTTGCCGTTTACGAGCCCTTCACTAATCAAAGCAGAGACCGCTTCGCGGGCGTAAGGGGCGACGGAGGGGAAGTCGGGGTAGGACACCTCATCCGTCAGCTCCGCTGACACCTTCCCCTCAAGGGGAAGGCTTTGGTTCTGCAATGCCCTATACACGATTACCATCATATCCTGGCGGGTGATGGTATTGCGCGGTGCGAATTTATTTTCTCCGATGCCGTTTACAATTCCTGTGTTGCGCGCTATTGCAAGCTCTGCTGCGAAATAGTCACTTGCAGATACGTCTGTGAAGTTCTCCGTGTTATCACTCTTAAGATTAAACGCGCGGACAAGGAGAAGTGCGAAGTCTGCACGAGTGATGTTATTTGCCGGTGAGAATGTGCTTTCCGATGTACCGCGGATTATACCATCTGTTGCAAGGGCGTTTATTGCGTCGGTTGCCCATATGTGTTCAGAAAGGTCTGTGAAGAGCGGCTTTTCCACCTCATCCACCTCATCCGCCTCGCCTTCGCTCGGCACCTTCTCCTCGATGAGAAGGCTTTCATTGTTCTCCTTTTCATTGGCTGTGTCGGTTTTGTCGGTATTTGTTGCATCATCCGGTTTTTCACTCGGTGCGGCACCGCCGCCACCGCCTCCGGCAGGCGGAGCTTCAACGGGTTCTTTTTTATCACCCATTGTTGAACCGTAAACCTCTACCTTGAAATCTTTTACAGATTGCCTTCCATCTGCATCCGTTACTGCAACTGTAATAACGTGAGTTCCTACCTGAGAAGCATCCGGCTTCCACGAAAATGCGCCTGTATCGGAATTGAGGCTTGCGCCGCGCGGTGCGGTACGGAGAGAAAGCGAGGTTCCCATATTCTCA
>JAFSIZ010000146.1 GCA_017439555.1 Oscillospiraceae bacterium
GATGTATACCGAAACTGTCGGATTTGTTGTAATGCTGTTTGGATTATACTCGCTTGCGGTTATGGTGTATGTTGCGGTTTTGGTTGATTCTCCAACCTTGGCAGTCACTATGATATCAGCACTTCCTGCCGCGTTTGCTTTAAGTGTAAATGTTGTTTTATCCGATGCACCGAGTGCATCATCCTCATAGCTCTCAACGCTGATTATATCAGGTGCAGAGGATGTAACGGTTACGGAGTCGTTGGTGTCGACCACCGCACTTGTGGTACTCAATTTGTATTCTGCAAATGAGCGAACGGAGTCATCTTCCATTGTAACCTTTGCAGTTGCATCTATACTATCTCCAACAGTCATTGTTGACGGAACATCGGTTGAACTTACTGTTTTAATGTCAATTGCCGTTTCGCCGGCAAGCGAATCAACAGGTGTGAGAGTGAGCTTGCTGAAGAAAATACGCGTATCTGTCTCAGTTGAAAGTGATTTTCTCAATCCCATAAATATGATATTATCACCGGACGAAAGATAAACTGTATTAAGCGTCTTTTCCGGACCAACAACGCCATGCTCTCGGTCAGTACTTAATGATGTATCGTCGGTATGGAAATCATAATCACCGACATAATTGCCATTTGCATATATAGACATTATACCACCTGCAACCGTAAGACCGCCCTGCAGTTTTATATTGTAGAATCCCCCTTCGGGAGCATTGACCTTAAAGCTTATAATATTTCCCTTCTTGGCCGTTTCATGCCACAGAGTATAGTTCAGATGAACCTGCAGTACTCTCATCATTGTACCGCATTTGCTTTTTCTCCAGTTGTCCGAAGTCTGACCATACGGTCCGACTGTGTATCCGGGAGTAGAGGTTGCTTTATCTGCAGATTTTGAGAAATCAATAGTTATCGGACCAGCAACAGAAACACTCTTTGTATATGATGTCTGTGCCACACCGTCAATATAGGGAGTGAATACAAGGTTTGCAACTCCGCCACCGACTGCTTCAATAGAATAATTTGTGTTTTCGGAATTGCAAAGTCCGCCCTTTGCGTAGGTTGTGACCTTTACGGCATTCTCATTATCAGAGGTGATTTCAAGATAGGTTGTTGTATCTGCCCCTGTCTTGACCGCCAAGCTATCAATAGTATAATCAGCATAGCTTACCGTATCTCCGTTTGAATCAAAAACTTGAGCTGTGAGTTTTTTTACATCTCCGATGTTTAATACTTCAGTTGGAACTTCGGAATTTACTCCGGTTATTGTCGGCTCATCACTTAATCCATAAAGCTTAAAATTTATAAAGAATGGGTAACCACCGTTTGTTCCTGCCCTGAAGCAGAACCAAACAGTATGAGTTCCGGCGGTTAAGTAAACCGAATTTAATCTTTTCTCACTTCCAATTATACATTTTGAACTGCTTGTTGATTCATCATCTGTTGAAAAATCATAATCACCAAGATATGTTGTTCCAAGATATATGGAAGCTTTCATATTTTGTTGTGTAAGACCTCCGGTGAAGCTCGGTGTATACCATCCGTCTTCTGTGACGGTAATGTCTATCCCGGCTTTGCGAGAAGCAGTCTGCTTTATATCCCAGTCATTATTCACAGCGAGCTTTAAATAATTCCCGTTTGCAGGATCAAGAACTTTCCAGCCGTTTTGTCCATTTGCGTTAAAAGCAAAATTTTTGCCTTCGGTTCCATCCGCTTGCGTCCAGCCCTTTTCAAGACTTGTAAAATCATAAACCACATCTGTCGGAGCAGTTGCGCCTTCTACAGCGAAAGCAGTTGGTATAAATGCAAGAAGCATTGACAAGATAACCAGAATTGAAACTATTCTCTTCATATTTTTCTCCTCCAATAAATTATTTCTTATAATCAAGTATGCGCTTGATGAGTACGGCAACTTCAGCTCGGGTCGTGTGATCGGTCGGAGCAATTTTTCCACTCTTTCCGTTCACAAGACCTGCGGTTATGAGTGCCTTAACCGCCTCTTTTGCATAGTCGGCTACAGAATCGAAATCCTCATAATCAACATCTGCAATTTTTAGTTCTGTACCAAGCTTCTGCATTGCACGA
>JAFSIZ010000147.1 GCA_017439555.1 Oscillospiraceae bacterium
CACTCAACCTCATAGCCCTTCTCAGCATATTCCTTCGGCGGGATAAGCATAGCAAGGTTTGTCTTTCCGCAAGCAGACGGGAAAGCAGCAGCGATGTACTTCTTCTCGCCGTTCGGTGCCTTGACGCCGAGGATGAGCATATGCTCAGCCAACCAGCCTTCGTTGCGGCCCTGATAGGAAGCAATACGGAGAGCAAAGCACTTCTTACCGAGAAGAACGTTGCCGCCGTAACCGGAGTTGATTGACCAGATTGTGTTGTCCTGCGGGAACTGGACAATATATCTCTCTTCCGGATTCATTGTTGCACGGCTGTGGAGACCGTGAACGAAATCTGCGCTGTCGCCGAGGTTGTCAAGAACAGCCTTGCCGATGCGTGTCATAATCTTCATGTTGAGAACAACATAGATAGAGTCGGTGATCTCGATACCTGCTTTTGCAAACGGAGAACCGACAACACCCATGGAGAACGGAAGAACATACATTGTTCTGCCCTTCATGCTGCCGTCGTAAAGCTTTGTGAGCTTTGCATACATCTCAGCAGGATCCATCCAGTTGTTTGTTGCACCTGCTTCTTCCTTTGTCGGAGCGCAGATGAATGTGCGGTCTTCGACGCGAGCAACGTCGTCGATAGCTGTTCTGTGGAGATAGCAACCCGGAAGCTTCTCCTGGTTGAGCTTGATCATTTCGCCTGTTGCGCAAGCTTCAGCGCGAAGTGCCTCAAGCTGTTCCTCGCTGCCATCGATCCAAACGACAGAATCAGGCTTTACCAATTCGGTAATTTCCTTAACCCAATCGTTTACATACTTGTTTGTTGTTAAACTCATTGTGATATTAGCCCCTTTCATTTTTCTGCAATTTTTGCTATTTACTATTTTATTATGTTTTCGCGCAAATATCAATAGCAATTTGAAAGAAAATTAATTTTTTAACAAAAACTTTTTATTCAATTTGCCTATAGACAAATTTTTTTCGCAAAAAACTCCTCTTTCGTACACCTTTTCTGCCTGTTTTCACTCTTTTTTTCGGCGTGCGCCAAAATACACACTTTCGCGCCCTCTTTCAGCAAACATTTCCCGTGCGGTTATTTTCCGTTCTGCATATATACTTTTCATTATATGAAAGGAATGGTAAAAATATGGATGTCAAAAACAAAACCGCCACACAGCTTATCAAAAGCAAGCTTGCCTCACTCAAAGAAAAGCTTCCACCTGCTCTTGTGCTCTATCCTCTCTATTTCATTTCCTCTTTTCTCTTATCGAGAGGAATTGTATTCGGCGCCGCTTCGCCTTTCGGGCTTGCCGCAAGCGCATTCTTCGGTGCGCGCCGCGGCTCACTCTACGGTCTCATAGGCGCCGCTATCGGATATCTGTCGGTTATGGACAGGATAAACGCACTCAAATACATAGCCTGCATCATATTGATTTTCACTGCACATTTTGTTTTCGCAGATACCTCTTTTCCGAAATCAAGGCTGTTTGCTCCGCTGTCCGTCATTATCCCTTCTGCCTGCATAAACCTTGTTTTCCTTGCAGATGCCGCTTTTCCGCTCTTTGATACAGCTCTCTCTGTGCTCGAGACAGGTCTTGCCGCAATAGGAGCTGTGCTGTTTTCATCGCTGCGCCCCGGCGCAAAGCGCATCACCTCACTTCACCTGACATCAGCCTTTGTGCTGTGTGCAGCGTTTATAATACCGCTGTGTGATATCCTTGTGTGGCAAAATGTTTCACTCGGAAGAACAGTTGCATTCGCGCTCGTGTTCCTCTGCGCCTATGCCGGAGGCCCGGGAACAGGCGCACTCTGCGGTGCGGTGTTCGGCTTTTCGGTGGCAGCTGCCGGAAGCTCTCCTGAGCTCTGTATGCTTTATGCAATTCTCGGAACAAGCGCAGGTGTATTTTCCGAAAAGAACAAACTGCTATGCTGCGCGATATCAGTGCCGTTTGTGCTTTTTATTTCAGTCTGCCTCAATCCGATATCGTTTATTCCGCGTTTTATTGAGCTTTTTGCGGCTGCCTTGATATTTTTTCTTTCAGCAAACGTTTTCACGCGTCATACAAGGCGTTTTTTCATAAGGAGAAAAAGCGCCCACGACTCACACCTTCGGACATACGCTTCAATGCGCCTTTCCGCGGCCGCCGCAGCTTTTGGCGCCATCGGCAAGCTTATCGGAGAAAACCGCAGCCGCGGTATCAAGCCACCGGAAAACCGCGACAGCCTCTTGTTTGAACGCGCAACACGCGAAATTTGCAAAAAATGCACACTTCTTGATATATGCTGGAAACGCGATTTTGAAACCACACGTGACGCCATAAACAACGCGGATTCTGCAATCAGGCAGAACGGATTTCTCGCCGCCGGTGATTTTCCTTTTCATTTCGCGTCGCGTTGTCTCCATATCGAAGATTTTGTAAACAGCGTAAACCGCGAGATTTTTGCCGCGCGCTATCGCAACCAGCTTGATGCTAAAATACAGGAAAGCAGCGAGCTTCTCACGAGACAATACGCCGAGGCCTCCTGCATATTCTCCGCCATATCATCAGACATAGCAGACAACACGCGCTTTGACGAGGAAGCTGAGCTTTCTGTTCAGGCAGCTCTCGCGGCATCGGGAATTCTCTGTGATACAGCTGTATACCGCGACGCCGCCAACCGCATAAACATACACCTCTGCGGAAAGGATCTGTCTGAAATAGCAACAGACTTTGAGCAATTCCGCGAAACATTTGAAGGCGAGGTCAGAGTCAGGCTGACCGCTCCGCAATATACGCGCGGAGATTTGCTTGATGACATCATATTGCGCGAACGTCCACCGCTTCGCGCGCTTTTCGGCGCAGCTGTAAAAAGCAAGCCCGGCTCTGCGGCAAGCGGCGATTCCGGAAGCTTTTTCCGCCCTGCAAACGGAATCTGCGCTCTTCTTCTCTCAGACGGTATGGGCTCAGGAAAGCTCGCCGCACGCGAAAGCGCCGCCAGTGTCTCACTTCTTGAAGGTCTTCTCACAGGCGGAATATCGCCGCAGAGCGCCTTGCTCACATTGCAATCTGCCCTTACCTTCAAAGCCGAATGCACAGGCACATTTTCAACGCTCGATCTTATGTATGCAAATCTTTTTACAGGCATCTGCGAATTCTATAAGCTCGGCGGCGCGCCGACATATATCAAGCGCGGACGCAAACTCCGACGCATAACCGCTTCAACATTGCCCGCAGGAATCAACGTCGGCGGTATCGCCGCACCTGACAAAACCGTTCTTCCTCTTCTCGAAGGCGACTTTGTGATAATGACAAGCGATGGAATAGCCGACCCGGACGACGATGCAAAGCTATTGGACTTTCTTTCAAAATCCGATGACACCTCGCCAAAGGCGCTTGCAGATTCTATCCTCGCATTTGCTCTTGCCGTCTGCGGAAAAAATGATGATATGACGGTCGCTGTTATCAAGATAGAGCGCGAGGAATAAAAAAACGTATTCAGGGCAAAACATAAATAAAAGCGATAGAGGAGAAATAAAATGGTCAAGGGTATTTCAAGGCGTGTAATCGTAGTAAAAGCGCCTGTTCACGGCATATTCGAGCAGGCAATATTCTTCGTCGGCGACGGCCCGTTCTCAGGCACTGAGGTGGATGCAGAAAACATTCTGCGCGAAGCCTGCGCCGTTGCGGACGATTATGTCCGCACACATTGCAATCCCGGCCGCAGGCTTTTTTCAAAGCCTTTTCTCATTGCTGCCATAAGCTCTGCAATAACTCTTTTAATAGCCTCTGCCATCTATTTTTTCGTATTATAGCCATAATTTTCAACGCATATTCTTTTGTCTGAAAAGTCAATATAAATCATTGACATTAAACTTTTTTTATGCTATTCTATAATTAAAATTGAATGGAGGGGTAACAATAATGGCAAACTACAAGCAGTTATTTATGTCTTACATGGATAAGGAAGGCATCAAGTATACAGACAGAGGCGACAACGTCGTTAAAGTCGTTTATTCGGGTGACAACCTCAAATCCATCCCGGTTTACGTTTTCTTCGATAAAGACGGCGATCCGATGGTTCAGCTCCGTTGCTGGGAAATCGCAAACTTCAAGGATAAGGAAGCAAAGGCTCTTATCGCTTGCAACGAAATGAATTCTACATATCGTTGGGTTAAGTTCTATCTCGATAAGGATGCTGATATCATCAGCGAATGTGATGCTTATCTTGATGAATACACCTGCGGTGAGGAATGCCTCAACCTCGTCAGAAGAGTTGTTAACATCACTGACGATGCATATCCCACTTTCGCAAAGGCTATGTGGGGTTGATTTAAAACCTGACAACAAAAACACATCTCATCGGCTTTGCCGCTGGGATGTGTTTTTTTGTTTGTTCAGCCCCTGATATCACAAGCAGATATCTCTTCTGATATTCTTCTATTTATTCACAACGTTTATCGGTGAGTTTTCCGCAAAAGCTCTTATGTTCTCTGCAACCATCGTTATAAGGCGGATTCGCGTCTCAACGGGCGCCCACGCAATATGCGGAGTTATAAGGCAATTCTTTGCCGTGCGCAAAGGGTTATCGGGAAGCATAGGCTCAACGGAAAGCACATCGAGCCCTGCGCCTGCAATCCTTCCGTTGTTCAGAGCATCTGCAAGGGCTTCTTCATCAATCGCGCCGCCTCGCGAGGTGTTGATGAGATATGCCGTCGGCTTCATCATCGCAAGCGTTTCGCTGTTTATCATTTTTGTTGTTTCAGGGGTAAGAGGTGCGTGGAGAGAAAGAAAATCCGAGCGCATAAAAAGCTCATCCCTCGAAACCACCTCTGCATTCTCGACCTTGGAGGGAGTTCTCGTGCAGGTGATTACCTCCATATTGAATGCGCGCGCAATTTTCGCAACTTGCCTGCCTATACTTCCATAGCCGAAAATGCCGAGCGTCTTTCCATTGAGCTCACGAAGCGGAAACGGGAAATAGGAAAACGTCTGAGACTTTATCCAGCCGCCGGCTCTCGTCGAGTTTGTATAATCGCAAAAGCTTCCCGAAAGCGCAAGAATCATCGAAAACGTAAGCTGTGCAACGGCCTCTGTGGAATAACCGGGCACATTGCAGACAACTATGCCGCGCTCCTTTGCACATTCTGTGTCGATGTTGTTATAGCCTGTTGCAAACAGCCCGATATATCGAAGGCGCGGACAAGCCTCTATTATCTCTCTGTCAAGATATGCCTTATTGCATATAACGACCTCTGCATCGCCTATTGCATTTACAAGCTCCTCCGGCAAAAGCACATCAAAATATGTTACCTCACCGAGCGCTTCTATCTCCGCAAACGAAACATCTCCGTTTGTGACCGTGTTTCTGTCAAGAATAACTATCTTCATAAAATCCTCCGTTTTATCTCGCGACAGGCGCGACCTTTGCACCTATGAGCTCAATCAGCGCACCCGGCGCCAGCTCCACCTGATAACCGATTTTACCTGCGCTGAATACCATTGTGTCATTTTCAAGGCACGAGCTGTCTATAACCGTTACATATTGCTTTTTCATACCTATCGGCGAGCATCCGCCCCTTATATAGCCTGTCACTTTGTTGATGTCCTTGACAGGAATCATCTCGACCGATTTCTCACCGACCGCCGCAGCGCACGCCTTGAGATTAAGCTCATTCATCACCGGCACGACAAAAACATAATTTTTCTTTGAAGGAGCAACCGTAACGAGCGTTTTGAACACTATATTCGGCTCTTTTCCGATTTTTCTTGCAACGGACTGACCGTCAAAATCGCCGTCGCTTTCATATGTATACAGCTCATATGCTATTTTTTCTGTCTCCAGAATACGCATTACATTTGTTTTGAAATTCGCCATAACACTCACCCGTTAATTCCGCTTTCTTCCTTTGCCTCAGCCATCTCCACAAGTCCGTCGGGAGTTTCAACCATATCGCGGCGGACGAGGAGGAATCTTCTTATCACAAACAATATCGCTATAGCCGCAACCGTTATAATGTTTTCAACTGCGCCCGTATGCCCCACGATAAGCTGTCTTGCGAGCGCAAAAGCAAGCACCTCTATAATCGTTTCAGGTGTATGCTTGCAAAGCATCTTTATAAGCTCTGCGCCGATTGCAAGAATTATTGCATCGTCAAGTATCGTCACAAGCGAGCTCACACCGCCTGCATACAGCGACACATCAAGCATATCAATAACCATACACACTGCAAATGCAAGAATCGCAACGCCAACAATTACCGATATCATAAGCTCAAAAATATAGCTTATCTCAAACATTTTGTCCTGCAGTTTTTTTCTCATAAAAAGCCCTCCTCTTATTCTTATATCAGAATTTTTCCGTTTTCAATATTCTCTATGACCTTTGCTATCGCAGCATTTTCATTGGTAACCGTAATATAATCAGCCGCGGTCTTCGCCTCTTCGCAGGCATTCCCGACTGCAACACCGACACTTGCGGCCTGCATCATCGGGATATCGTTGTTATAATCGCCGACGGCGACGGTACGCCTTTTATCTATTCCCATCACTTCGGCAATTTTCAAAAGCGCCGTACCCTTGCTTATTCCTTTCGGAAGGATTTCATATTTATCAATCTCCGAACGTATATAGCTGAAAAGACCGGACTTTGGATGCTTTGAAAGAATATCTATAACCCTGAGAAGCTTCTCTTCGTCATCGTCCGCAAAGAAAATCTTTGTTATCGGCTCTGTTATCTCATCGCAGCTTTTTTGCAGATCGGGAAGATTATTTATATCACGAAATCTTATCATCGCGCTGTTATAGCTCTGAAAATAGAGCGGCCCAAAAGTATTTATCTGCGCCGCAGCGTCGGGAATCTCATCGTATACCGCCGCGACAAGCTCGCATATGTCATCCGGCACTGTCTGCGCCCAGATATATTCACCGCGGCTCCAGTCGTATACACCGGCGCCGTTTATACAGCCTATCGGCGCATTCGGCTTTACTGTCTTGCATATTTCCATCGTTGTCTGCGGAACACGGCCTGTTATAACCGTGAAAAATCCGCCTTCAGCTTTGAAATATTCTATCGCTTCAACGTTTTTTGCCGAAATGCTCTTATCATCGCAAAGAAGTGTTCCGTCAAGATCTGTGCATATAAGAATGCCTTCGAATTTTTTCATATATTTTTTCCTGCTTACTTTATTTTATATTCATTATATCACAAAAGCCGCAGAGTTTCCATACCCTGCGGCTTTTAAATGTAAATATCAGCAGAACCAACCCCACACAAGTGAGAGGAGGAGCGAAACGACAACAGGAATTATACAGGAGGTTACGCAAACATCAATATATGATTCCTTATGCGTGCAGTTTGATACAGCAAGAAGCGTAAGCACTGCGCCGTTGTGCGGAAGCGTATCGAGTCCGCCGGATGCAAGCGAGGCTATTCTATGGAGAAGCTCGGGATTCATCCCGATTTCCGTCGCTTTTGCAAGATACTGCGGAGCAAGCGCCTCAAGAGCTATTGACATACCGCCCGAAGCCGAGCCTGTCGCACCTGCAAGAACGTTGACCGCAACAGCCTCTGAGAAAAGGATGCTTCCCGGCATATTGAGCATTGCATTTTTAAGAAGAGCAAAGCCCGGTACAATCTTTACAACCGAACCAAAGCCGACTGCGCAGGCAGTGTTCATAATCGCTGTGAGCGATCCGTCTGCACCCTTGTTTATCGCAGGCAGAAGGATTTTCAGCTGCTTTATATTCATAAGGCAGGTGACGAGAATTCCGCCGATGAGAGCGACGACTATCGACTGATTTGCCGTCCACTCTGCGATTCCTGCTGTTTTGAGAATATTCGGAAGAACATTGAGCATAAGAACAACGACTATGAGCGGAACAAGACCGCTGAGCCAGTGCCACGACGGAAGATCCTTTGCTTCACTGTCATTCTCCACGAACTTCGGATCTTCGACAAAGCAGAGATTGTTCTTGCGCGCCTGGCGGCAACGCCACTCGAGATATAAATATCCGGGAACAGCTATAAGCACTGCGGCAATTACGCCCATAAGCGGAGCTGCAGTTGCAGTAGTTCCGTAATACTGAGTCGGGATGATGTTCTGAATCTGCGGCGTACCGGGAATTGCCGTCATTGTTATTCCGAATGCACCGAATGCAATCGCGCCCGGAAGAAGCGTTCTCGGCAGGTTAGCTGCACGATAGATCGCATAACCCATCGGGTAGATAACGAAAACAACAACGAACAGCGATATTCCGCCATATGTCATAAGAAGACACGGCAGAACAACAGCAAGGACAGCAAACTGCGGCCCGATAACCGACACAAGCTTGTTTGCAAGTGAGCGTGCAGAGCCTGTCATATCCATAATTTTTCCATAGACCGCACCGAGAAAGAATGCCGGGAACCAGGAAATTATGTATTCTGCAGTACCCTTGATATAATCACCCATATAGGCATCAAGAATGTTGAGACCGCCGAACACTGCGACGATAACCGCACACACAGGCGCGACCCAGATGATTGAATGGCCTTTATACGCAAGCCAGATGAGAACACCTAAGCCCACAAAAATGCCACACAAGGAAATGATTGATGACATAAACTCTCTCCCCTTTTTACATTTTCTTCATTGTATCATAAAAAATGACACATTACAACAAAACAAATATATTTTTACAGGCAATTCCACGTTCACTTTTTCTACAAAAGCCCGAGAAGCTCCGAAAAATCGTTTATATAACAGTCTGACACCGATTTTATCTCGTCTGTATACTCTGCCGAGGATGCATCATATACTCCGCACACTTTCATTCCTGCCGATTTTGCCGTCTTATCGGCGTTGAAATTGTCATCGAGGAACAACACATCACCGACCGATACGCCGAGCCGTTGGGCGGCTTTTACATATATATCAGGGTCTGCCTTTGTTGTCTTGAAATCATCACACGACCACACATTTTCAAAAAGGTCGATATACCCAGCCGCTCAAGACACGGATCAAGCACCTTGTGGGGGCTTGCAGTCAGCACATTGAGACTGCAACCGCTTTGCCTGAGCTTCCGGAGAACGCTTATAACATTCGGTTTTGCAGGTATGTTATAGGCATATTCGTCATAGGCATATTCATTCATCCTCGCAACAATCTCCTCTTCGGAAAGTGTTATTCCGAGCGTCCTGAAATATTTTGCTGTTCCGGCATATCCGAGCGGCGTTATAATCTTTACTATATCACTTTCATATTTTATGTTATTCTCATCAAGTATCCTGAGCATAAGGGAAACATACGCAGGCATTGAATCGACGAGTGTTCCGTCAAAATCGAACAAAAACGTTTTATATTTCATCTTTTTCCACTCCTTTTCTATATCCCGAAAGCATTATCATAAATGACACAAACACTCCGACGAAAAGCGGATCTATCGGGAATCCCTTAACAAGATTCAGCACAAGCACAGTTGCAGGACCTGCAACAACGGCCACAAGCGCATATTTGCTATGCACGCGCCCCTTGCACCACATCGCGCAGCAAAGCGGTATAAACAACGTTGCACCGCGAAGCCCCATCGACATAAACGCAAACTTCAGAATCGTGTCACCGAGCGGCCCCATCGAAAGGACGCTTGCAAGCAACAACGTTATGACAAGCAAAAGCTTTTCGGATGAAAGCTTTGAAAACTTCTTTGCCAAGGCAGGCAGAACATCATTCTTTATGCTTGTCACAACGCCGAGCGCAAGCCCTGCGCCTGCTCCAACAACGGTGGCAAAGAGTGTTCCGAGCATAAGTCCGCCAAGGAGCGGCGGCATATACTCTGTTATAAACGATGTGAGCGCAGTTTTTGCAACGATTCCCGGATGTGTCGCACGCATATAGAGCCCGACGAGGATTCCACCGATACCGACAGGCGGAACCAGAACCGCACTGAGAAGCGCGCCATTCACCGCATCCTTCGTCTTATCCGCCATAAAGATTGCCTGCGCATAGCTCTGCGTTGTTATAACTCCGAGAAGCAAAGAAAGGCAAGCACCGAGGTCCTCGCCGGCACCTCTTGCAAGCAGGCTCCAGAAGTTAATCCTTTCGGGGTTATCAATTCCTTCAACCAATGATTTGAAGCCCGAGATGCCTCCCGAAAGCCGAAGCGCGAAAATACCGACAGCAACTACAGTCAGATACAGCAAAAGCATCTTGATAATCCCGACTATTCCGCTTCCTTTTGTGCCTCCGAATACCACATACAAAACCATAAAGAGCGCAGAAATCAGAATTGATGCGACGATATTAACGCCTGGCAGCACGACCTCGATAATTGCCGTTGCCGCCACAAGCTGAGAAATTACGCTTATAAAGTTCCCCAATGATGGGAGGACAGATGCTAAAACCCCGTTTTTCTGTCCGTATTCCTCTGTTATAAATGCCGCAAGCGTCTTGTTTCCGCTTTCACGAAAGGGCTTTGCATAAAACACCGCAAGGATAAGGCACGAGATTCCACCGCCGAGAGTAAACCACCATGCACTCATACCGTATTGGTATGCAAGCTGTGCCGTTCCTATCGTTGATGCGCCGCCGACAAGCGTGCCCATAACCGCGCCGGCAACGAGATATGCATTTGCGCCCTTCTTTGATTTTGCCACCTTGCCCGATAAAATGCTGACGGCGACAATTGCAACAAGCGCAATCGCTATTCCTATGTATAAAGACATTGTCTATCAGTCTCCTGTTGTTGAGTTTTATACTTCCGCTACCCAGAGGTCTTCATCGCGGATTTCAGAGAAATCTCCTTCGCGAAAGCCAACCTCATAAAGCACCTTTTCAACCTCTGTGCGTTTGTCGATATATTGCTTGTGCGAATCCGAGCCGTAGGTCACGGGGATTCCCATTTCAAAAAGTTCTCGAATGAATTCTGCATACTGCATACGGAACTTTTCGCTCTTATTATCGAATAAACCGCTTGAATTATATTCAACATATTTTTTATTCTTGAGAAGAGATTCCGCAATATCCATATGCATTGAGCGCGGAATAACGGAAAAATCCTCATACCATACGCCGCTCGGATTCCACCACGGATGTCCGAGAACTGTCACGCGCGGATCATTTGCAAGCCACATCTGCTGGCGATACCATTCGCGGATTTCCGCATCTCTGTCTGCAGGAAGCTTTCTGCCGTTCGGCACGTCAACGCGCCAATGCGCTGCGCCTATCGCATAGCGCACACCGTGTTCAATGAGCTGCTCTTTTGTCACGGCAAGCTCAATTTCATATAGCTTTTCGGAAACAGGCGGAATATACCCCTCTCTTGTCCCGCGTTTTGCGATATAGTCAAATTCCGGCTTCTCAATCGGAGTGAGCTCAACGCCGAGAATTATCTCGGGATGAGTCTTCCGGAACTCACCGACACCTTTCGCCGATGACGCAAGGTCACCGAGGAAGCTTTTATCATTGAAATTCACGTGATCGGTAATTCCAATTTTGCGGAAGCCGAAGCTTTTCGCATTTTCCGCAATTTCGGAAAGCGGAAGCGATGCATCATATGAATATTCGCTATGGATATGGAAATCAGAATTTATTATCATTGTTGTCTACCTCTATGTTTGTTTTAGATATTTTCTTTATTGTTTATGTAACATAATCCGGAAGATTATCCAAATCATAACTCGTTTCATCTATCAAAAGGGTGTTATTGTCCTTCCACCTCAAATCCGGTTCAGTTCCCCATCTTGCCGTCCACAACCAATTTGACTCTGTTTTTAATATACCAAACAAAAGGGGAATATCTTTTTCTGTATTGCGGACATACACATCGGTAGAACCGCCAAGAGCACCCTGATCCGAAGAAATAACCCAGGCTACGTGAGTATTGTCGGGAGACTTAACGGTCTGCACAATTGTGTTCTCTCCGAAAGTCGAAAGCAGTATTGAGAAAAATAAACCCAAAGCAAAAATCGCAGAAAAAGTTGCGGTTAAAATCCCAACGAAAATCTTCAGCCATCTAATTTTATTACAAGCAAAGAATATAGTCAAAGAGCTTGCAAGAGATACCAAAAACAACAATTCGTAGTATGCGACGTTGTTTATTTTGTTATCTATCTTAAAGTCAAAGCAAAAAGCCAAAGTAATCACATATATGAATGAAGCAAATATTATGAAACATCCGATTACCCTCGACATATCAGATGAACTCTTTCTATATTTCACCGCAAAATATGTCAATACACTGCTTGCTGTTAAATATAGCACGAAAAACAGCAAGTAGCTTTTGGGTCTATATATGTAGTCGGATTTGCAAATGGCAATATTTATTCCACTGAAAAATACAATTAAAACCGTTATCATCAAATTCATATTTTCTTTTAATTTCGCCATATACAGCTCTTCTTTCACTAAAAATCGAACAAATATTTACTATAAGCTTATAAGATTTACATGCACTCTTTTTAGGAATCACTATTATCAAGTTAGGACGGAAAATTATAGTTCTTTAACACAAACTTTGGGAGCAATTCTCTCAGCACCGCTGCTTGGTATAAAGTGTATAGCAAACCCATGTTTCCTTTTTTCATCCAGTAATTTTCTCCCCCTTAAAACAGCACTATATTTATTGATGCCTTTTTCAATACAAAAATCACTTAAAGTACAAACAAATCTATCATTTTTCTTTTTAAATGATATTTGTCGTCTCTCTATTTCCTTACGCGGTGTATATGTTAAAAATGCGCCCTCTATCTCAACATCTTCAGCATCAAATGAAACACTTATTTCTATCCCTTTGAATTCTCCACCATAATTTATATATTCTTCTGAATATAAATCGCCGGATTTGCAATAAGTAGAGTACGATTCTCTAACAAATTCAGGAGCTTTATCATACACATAAACATCTTCATCAAAGGCATTGTATACATCACTAAACATAAATTTATATGCAATCCCTTTAAATTGATAGTTTTCAGGACAAGGTATAACAATTACTTCACTTTTAAAATCACAACTTAAAAATTCTGCAAATTCTCTTGCATCGTCTTCAGAAAGTGTATTAAAGTATGATGATAAAACTGCCATATATTTTTCTTCAGAAATATCCACAATTACATCGAATAAGCATTTACTTTCATCTTTCACAAGATAATAGCCTTTATTTTCAAAAGCTTTATGCAAATACAGTTCTGTATAATCAGTGTAATAATTAAATCCTTTTCTTTTAATCAAAAACAGTTTTTTCACATTATCACTTCCTTTCGAATTGCTTAAACATCTTTGTTATAAAGACTCCCCTGTGTTCTGAGGAAGCTTTTTGATTTTAACATCATTCGACAATCTTTATATACTTTTTTCAAATCAGAGAAAAATCAATCCTTAGCCATTGTTTCATATAATCTTTTTTCGCAGAAATCCAAAAATTCATACCAGATATCTTTATCAATAAATTGATTCTCTCCGGTTTCTTTCAATATGATGCCTTTTCTTTCCGTGTCATTATTCCACACGTGATTTCCGATAAATACATCCACGCTTCTGTTTCTCAATTTATTGATAGATGCCAGATAGTCACTTCTGCAATTATCATAATCAAATTTACCTTTTACGAGTGTATTCGCTCCGGCTCCGCCAAAGGTTCCGACCTGATATTTTTTGCCGTTTTCTTCGGTTTCATAGAACAAGGATATAGTTCCCTCAGTGTGTCCCGGGGTTTCCACTACTTCAATTTTTGTATTTCCGAGGCAGACAACATCCCCTTCCGACAATAAAACATCGGGTTCAAAATATGCTCTGACCTTTTGCGCATCTTTTTTTCCGATAAAGGTCTTTGCACCGGTCAAATGAGCAAAAGCCGCTGTTGCTTCGGTATGATCACCGTGCCAATGTGTATGTATGATATATTTGACATCATATGGCGAAAAGCCCAGCTTGTATATGGAATTTATCAACAGAAACAGGGTATCTCCATATCCGGTATCAATTAAGATCAAGCCGTCTCCCGTGTCTATCAAATGCGAGGATGCAGGAACGGTTCCAATAAAATACGTGTTACCTATAATTTTAAAAGGTTCAATCGCTCCCTCGTAATGATTTTTAAAGCTCTTTCTTTCAAACATTTATATTCCTCCTGTTATGTTTTGACTTTTTAATATTCATCCCGTGCATTTTGAACAAAGATTTTTTGCTCTGAAATCAAATCATAGCATATCAGTTTATCGCTTTCTAAATTCTCTGTAAAAAGCGATACGGCATTGATTTGTGAGTTGTTATATGTGGTGTAATAATATATTCCCCTGTCTGTATTACAGCAGGATGTGTAATGAGTAATCTCATATTCATCTCCGACCTTTACTGCCCCCTTGATCTGATATACCGAATAAAGAATATGAAAAAACTGATTTATTATCTCCTGCTCGGTTTTTCCAAAAACAGAGTTGAGCTTCAGAAAACAAGTCTTCACAAACCTTGATGCCGATGACAAATCTCCGGGAAGCCCGATTCCTCCCATCCCCCTTGAATAGGGTTTTAAATCAACCTTATCCGAAAAGACATTTCTTGTTTCTTTCGCCGTGATTGACATATAGTTTGTAAGATTAAACCTCTGCACATCAAAGGGCGGGTTATTCGTCAAAACTCCGACTGTATCCCGAAAAACTCTGATGCCGCCTTTTGTCTGTTCAACAACCGCTGTCTCGGTTTTATCAGCAATTATCCAATGCAAAGGCGATGGCGCAAGTTCATTATCAAATGCTTCGCTTGTTATATTGATTTTTTGAAGTAATCCGCAGGCATCCTTCACCGATTCACACTGCGTTAAAATCCGTGGAATAAGCTCAAACGATGCAACATTATCCACGGCAGGAATTTTTTCCGCATACACTGCATTGTCCGGGAAATTAAGTCCTGCCATACTGAGCCCCTTTTCATTTGTTGCATCAAAATACAGCGGGAAATTTTTTCTTTCAATTCCCATACCGATTATCGCAAAATGCTTTTCCACTGTTTTTCCATTTTTAAAAGAGAATTTGAAGTCTCTTGGGGTAATTATAACTTTTTCGTCAAAAGAAAACTCAAAATCAAGATTTCTCCCAAAATAATTGCAATCTACCGTAACAGAAATTGCCGTACACACAGACATCACTCCTTTTTTGATAGTCTGTGTAGTATATAACCTCTTTAAACCTTTAAATTCACCCTTACTGTAAATCTTTTTCCGCCATCCAAGACAACCGTATATGTCATTTGCAAAAATGCAGATAGACATAATTAGAATTTAAAGTTTAAACGACATCAAGCTGTGTTAAAACAGCTTATCATTGATCATATATATAGGTTCCGCCATTTTGCCGGTTGAATCCAGATTATATTTAGATTCAAAATATTTAATGATCTCTTCTTCTGATGGGAATTCGATCCATTGATATGGTTCCTGAAACGCTAATTTTTCCAAAAGATATACAGAGCCATTTTTTTCGTATATCACTCCTGCATGCTCTATAAACAGAAACGGATTAGATTCATCTACCGTATTGTGCCCAACCATACCTATA
>JAFSIZ010000148.1 GCA_017439555.1 Oscillospiraceae bacterium
CCTTGTCTCGCTGTGGCTCGGTCACGTCGCGGTTCTGATAGTCCACCGGACTATCATTCATTGCCGCGCCGACACTCCGCTCACGCTCCGCTACCTCAAGGGAAAGGCTCTTGTTGATATCCCTCCCCGTAGAAAACGACCTGCATCCGGGGGAAGGCTCCTCTTGCGCTTCAAGTGGAGCCTTTAAGACTTATGCCTACAGGTGTTATCAACGTTTGCAGAAAAGTAATAAAAAAACTCCTCTGTGGATTTTCCACAGAGGAGTTTGCGTTTTTAATGAGGTTAGATTCTTGCAACGCCGGTCTTTCTTGCAGCTTCTGCAACAGCAGCAGCAACAGCCGGAGCAACCTTCGGATCTGTCGGCTCGATGATGATGCGGTCTGCACGGAGCTCTTCCTCAGGAATGAGGTTTGCGATAGCGTATGCAGCAGCAACCTTCATCTCGTCGTTGATGTCGCTTGCGCGAACGTCGAGAGCACCGCGGAAGATACCCGGGAATGCGAGGAGGTTGTTGATCTGGTTCGGGAAGTCGGAACGGCCTGTACCAACAACAGCAGCGCCTGCAGCGATTGCTTCATCCGGGAAGATTTCCGGAGTCGGGTTGGACATAACGAATACCATCGGATCCTTGTTCATTGAACGGACCATATCCTGTGTGATGATGCCCGGGCCGGAGAGACCGAATACAACGTCTGCGCCAACCATAACATCAGCAAGAGAACCTGCAACCTTGTTCTTGTTTGTGATCTTAGCCATAGCTTCCTTCTCGGAGTTGAGGCCGTCTCTGCCTTCGTAGATAGCACCCTTTCTGTCGCAGAGGATAACTTCCTTGAGGCCGAGAGCCATGAGGAGACGTGTAACAGCGATAGCAGCAGCGCCTGCGCCGGAAACAACAGCCTTAAGATCGCCGATGTTCTTCTTTGTGAGGCGGCAAGCACCGATCATTGCTGCTGCGGAAACAACAGCTGTGCCGTGCTGGTCGTCATGGAATATCGGAATGTCGCAGACTTCCTTGAGCTTGCGCTCGATCTCGAAGCAGCGCGGAGCTGCGATATCTTCGAGGTTGATTCCGCCAAATGATCCTGCGAGGAGCTGGATTGTGCGAACAATCTCGTCAACGTCCTTGGAACGAACGCAGAGAGGGAATGCATCAACGCCACCGAATGCCTTGAAGAGAACGCACTTGCCTTCCATAACAGGCATACCTGCTTCCGGGCCGATGTCGCCAAGGCCGAGAACAGCAGTACCGTCTGTAACAACAGCAACGAGGTTGCCGCGGCGTGTGTACTTGTAGGAAAGATCAACGTCCTTGCTGATCTCGAGGCACGGCTCTGCAACACCCGGTGTGTATGCAACAGAGAGGTCATCCTTTGTAGCTACGGGGCAACGGCAAGTTACTTCAATCTTGCCCTGCCACTCAGCGTGCTTAATAATAGCTTCTTTTTTGTAGTCCATAGTAATACTTCCTTTCACAAATTTTATATCTGCGCGATAAAATCGCAAATTTTGCTATATAACATTGTATCATCTTTTATGCCTTTTTGCAATGCTTCTTTTGACAAAAAAACGCATAAACGGCGAGAATTATTGGACATTTTTAACTGTCAGAGCCTTCCTCTGCGGCTTTTTGCGCGAGCGCCGCTGTAAGCTGATCGAGCATGCTGTCATATGAGGAAGATGAGGACGAGTTCTCTTCCTTCTTCGGTTCGGGAGCAGGTTCAGGTTCAGGTTCAGGCTCGGGCACAGGCTCAGGTTCAGGTTCGGGCTCGGGCACAGGCTCACTTTTTGACTCAGCATACGCCGCAGTGAGGCTTGCGAGCATACTGTCGTAATCCGGGATGGAATAGGTATCTTCCTTCTTCGGTTCGGGCTCGGGCTCGGGTTCGGGTTCGGATTCAGGCTCAGGCTCGGGTTTTGACTCAGCATATACCGCGGTGAGGCTTGCGAGTATGCTGTCATAATCGGTGGAGGATGTGTGCGTTTCTCTCTGCTTGACTTTCTCAATCTTTGCCTTCTGCATAAATTCGTTGACACACGCCTCGACGGTGTCATATTTGAAGGCTTCGACACTTTGCAATGCAGTGACATCAATCCACCACATCTGATAGCGCGCAGGCACATCACTGTCCTCTATCTGATCGATAAAGATTATGTAGACGTTTTTTTTGGCAAACCGCTTTGCGATTTCATATTCCTTGTGAACATAGGAGCGCTCTTTGCTCAGGAGATTTTTCGAAAGAAACATTATAACGGCTTCGCAACCTTTGATGTTTTCTGCTATGATCTCTTCCCATTTCGCGCCGATTTCAATGCCATAGTCATACCACATATTGATTCCGGAATTGTACATCTCGGAAGCATACCGCGCAACGGCTGTTTCATCATCGGAGTTATAGCTCACGAAATAGTATTTACCTTCATTGTTGGCGTCAAATCCAAGATATCTTGCCATCGGCGACACACCTCCTTGTGAAAACCGTCATTAATTCTATGAGCTTATCATAATGCGGCGTAGAATTTAAGTAGCAAGGCAGCAAACGCTGTAATGCTACTTCTCTTGAAAACGCATAAACGGCGAGAATTATTGGACATTTTTAACTGTCAGAGCCTTCCTCTGCGGCTTTTTGCGCGAGCGCGGCTGTGAGCTGATCGAGCATGCTGTCATATGAGGAAGATGAGGACGAGCTCTCTTCCTTCTTCGGCTCGGGAGCAGGCGTTGATTCTTCCTTGCCTGCAGCAAAAGCAGCTGTGAGCTGATCAAGCATACTGTCATATGAGGAAGACGAGGACGAGCTCTCCTCCTTCTTCGGCTCGGGAGCAGGCGCCGGCGCTTTTTTTGGTGTCGGCGAAGGAGCTTCTTTCGAAGAGGCAAACTCGGCCGCAAGGCTTGCGAGCATTGCATCTTCAGTCGAGGATGAAGAAGATTTTACAGGAGCAGGAGCAGGCGCAGGAGCCGGTGCCGGCTTTTTTGGTGCCGGAGGCGGCGTTGCAGGCTTCTTCGGAGCCGGTGTCGCTGCAGGAGCAGCTTTTTTCGGCGCAGGTGCTGCGGCAGCGGCACTGCGGTTTTCAAAGACAACATTCACAGACCCGGGCACGCCGAGCGGCATTGTTCTTCCTCGGAACGCCGTCGGCAAAACGAGTTTTTTAAGAGCTGTGCAGCCCTCAAATGCGCAATCGTCGATTGCTGTGACGCTATCGGGAATAAGGAGCTCCTCGAGACTTGTGCAATCCTTGAAAGCACCCCAACCGATTGAGGTCAGACCAAAGGGGATAACAATGCGGCGAAGCTGTGTGCAGCTACTGAATGCATTCCAGCCGAGAATCTTTATGCTGTCGGGCAAAACAACATCTGTGATGCCTGTGCAGCTCATAAACGCATTGCCGCCTATTTCCTCAACGCCTGCAGAAAATTTGATTTCCGTGATGTCTGCGCGCTCATAATAGGCATATCTCTCTATAGTTTTTGTCCCTTCAGGGATGAATTCAACCTTTGCCAAAATTCTCCACTCCTGTTTATTGTTTTGATTAATATAAGTTTACCACGAAGCGGCAAAAAAGTAAAGCAGAGTTGATGCAAACTCTGCTCGGGTTCTCGGAAAAGATATGAGTGCATCAGGCGCATATTGACAAAAAAGCGCCCGGGGGATATAATTAACGGGAATTCAATATTACCACGGATGTGTCGGCCGCGCTGCTTTTGGGCACGGTCGGTGAAAAGGGAACCGGGTGAAATTCCCGGACGGTAACCGCCGCCGTGTGCGTGTGAGCCCCGAAGCTTTTTCGGTGAAAGCCGGTCATTGGGAAACTGAGAAGGCAAAGCTTTCGGGATGCGGAAATATCCGCGTAGCGCGTGAGTCGGAAGACCTGCATTGACATCGCCTTGTAATGAGTCCTGAGGATTCCGGAGGCGGTTTTGAGCTTCACGCAGAATTGTTCTCTGTGCGTGGGGCTTGCTTGTGGTGAACGCACACAGAAAATGAGTCGGCTGTGGCAAATTATAATTTGCCGCAGTCTTTTTTATTTGCGGCAGGGAAAGGATGATGTTACTATGAAGAGAACAAAGAGATTTCTTGCGTGTCTGCTCGCTTTCGCAATGCTTCTGTCATTGTGTGTCGGTGCAACGGATGTGCAGGAGGAAGAGGCGGCAAACGGAGCGCTGATAGGCGAGCTTGCAGGCATAATGGAGGAAAACAGCTCGCCTGCGGATTGGATCGCGTTTGACCTTGCCGCCTGTGGAGAGCAGGTGTCGGATGCGCAGAAGGAGGCACTGGTTGCGGCAACAAAGGAAGCTGTCACATCGGAATATGCTGCTGTGACTGATTTTGCAAAGGCGCTTATAATCTTTGCAAAGCTTCGCGAGGACATATCTGTGCTTGAGGTTGATGTTGCTGAGAAGATAAACGCCACAACCGGATATGCGACATATGCCTCTGCCATCTGGGCGCTTATTGCAGACTCCTTTGAAGAGGTTTCGCTTTCCGATGAGCAGAAGCGCGCGGCAGTCGCAAAAATCTCGGAGAATATGAATGAGAGCGGAATGCTTTTCGGCTCTTACGGCGGCTATACGTATGACGACCCGGATTCAACAGGCGCCGCTGTCGGTGCTATGGCATATCTCATAGACGAGGCGGATACCTATGGCGCAAACGCCGTCTTTGAAAAGATGATTTCCGCGCTCTCAGCCGCGCAGACGGAGACAGGGTCATATGGCAGTGCCTGCACTGATGCTTTCGTCATAATCGGGCTGTGCGCCGCAGGTATCGACGCGGACAGCGATGAGAGGTTTATAAAGGGCGAAAACAGCCTTATGGACGGGCTTTTAAGCTATGTCACGGAGGGCGGCCTCAAGGGCTATGACGGAAATGTCGATATTGCGTGGTCAACCGAACAGGGGCTTCGCGCACTTATCGCATATCACGGCTTCAAAGAGGCAGGCGGCGCATATAACCTCTATTACACAGCTCCCGAAGCAGAAGAGGACGGCGGAGATGAGAGTGGAAAAGACGAAGATACAACAACGTCTCAGGGCGGCGGTCTCAATGCGGATATAAGCAAGAATGAGCAGAGCGGAGGCTCCGCACCTGACATTTCCAACGAGGAAAATGAAGAGCAGGCAAAGCTCATAACCGTCACATTTGAGATGCTGACCCACGAGGACACGTGGATTTCCGCATACGCTGTGGAGCTTCGGGAAAACGCAACTGTAAAGGAGCTTATTGCAAAGGTGTTTTCCGAATATGGAGTCGCAAGCAGCGGCCTTTCATCGGGATATCTTCGCTCGGTAACGTTTGAGGGCGAAAAGCTCGGCGAGTTTGACAGAGGTCCGGGAAGCGGCTGGCAATATTTTATTAATAAAGACCTTCCGCAGATAGGGATATCGGATTATAAGCTGAGCGACGGAGATTTCGTCTCGCTCAGATACACCGCGGATTATGCGGACGGTGACGAAGAACACAAAGAGCCTGTGAAGAGCGAAGAAGAGGATAAGGCTGCCGAGGAAGAAAAGGAGCAGGAGATCGAGCCTGCAAAGACGAATCCCTATTCGGATGTTGCGGAGAGTGATTGGTATTTCGAATCGGTTATGAAGGCGGAACAGCTCGGGCTTATGAAGGGTGTTGGCGAAAATTCATTTGCGCCGCAGAGCGGGCTTACGCGCGCGATGTTTGTCACGGTGCTCTATCGTATTGAGGGCTCTCCCGAGGCGGAGGAAAGCTCTGTGTATAAAGATGTAAAAGCCGGCTCGTGGTATGCGGCGGCTGTTTCCTGGGCAAGCAAAAACGGAATTGTAAACGGAACGGGCGCGCAAACCTTCTCCCCCGATGCCGCGGTGACACGTGAGCAGATGGCGGCGCTTGCTTGGCGTTATGCAAAATATAAAGGCAAGGCGGAAAACAGCGGCATAGGCGCGGCATTTGCTGACAGCTCGGGCATTTCGGAATATGCAAAAGAGGCGGTCAGCTGGGCAGATTCTGCAGGCATTATGTCGGGCAGCGGCGGAAGCTTCAGGCCGCGCGAAGGCGCAAAGCGATGTGAGGCGGCTGCGGTTTTCGTGCGCCTGTATGATGTGATAATTGAATAAAGAGTGAAAAAGGAACACGGCGCAATGCATTTTCAGTATGCGGATTTATTTCCAAATTGTTAAATTATATCTTGAAATATAAAACACTTTAAGTTATAATATAATAAACTATTTTTTGACAAAAGCCGGGAGAATATTTATGCAACTTCTTGAAGAAAGAATCAGGCGCGACGGCATAGTCCGCGAGGGAAACGTCTTAAAGGTTGACAGTTTCCTGAATCATCAGATTGATGTTGAGCTTTTAAACGAGATCGGCAAGGAGTTTCTGCGCCTGTTCGGAGATGAGGGCGTTAACAAGATCCTCACGATCGAGGCCTCGGGAATCGGCATTGCGTGTGTTGCGGCGCAATATTTCAAGGTGCCTGTCGTGTTTGCAAAGAAGGCGGCATCAAAGAACATTTCCGGTGATACATATACAAGCTGTGTGCATTCCTTCACGAAGGATAAATATTATGACATTATGGTTTCAAAGGATTTCCTCGGGGAGGGTGACCGTGTGCTCGTGATAGATGATTTTCTTGCGAAGGGTGCGGCGCTCCTCGGCCTTACGGATATCATAAAACAGTCGGGAGCTGAGCTTGTCGGCGCCGGAATAGTCATCGAAAAGGCGTTTCAGGACGGCGGAAAGAAAATCCGTGATATGGGAATCAGGGTCGAGAGCCTTGCCCGTGTTGCGTCCATGTCCCCTGAGGGCGGCGTGGTATTTGCGTAGTGAAAGCGCAAAAGGTGCGTTTCACATATATTAAGGAGGTCAAACATCATGGCAAAAAGACTTTTGGCAATCATCCTCGCAGCAGTAATGGTATTTGCTCTTGCAGCTTGTACCGCACCCACAGGTGAGCCCGTAGACGGCGGCGCCGAATCCGGACTCAAGCCCATCGCAAAAGAAGACGTTAAGGTCGGTTTCGTCTATATCGGCGACATCAACGACGGCGGCTACACACAGGCTCACGACAAGGGCAGACTTGCTCTTGAAGCAGCCGGCTTTGAATGCCTCTACAAGGAAAACATTCCTGAGAGCGCAGACTGTGAAGTCGCAGTTCGCGAGCTTGTAGACGCAGGCTGCAATGGTATCTTCACAACAAGCGTCGGTCATATGGATTACACAGAGACCGTTGCAAAGGAATATCCGGAAATCTATTTCAACCATGCAACAGGCTACAAGACTCTTCCGAACATGTGCAACTACATGGGCAGAGTTATCGAAGCTCGCTACCTTGCAGGTATCGTTGCAGGTATGAAGACTGAGGCTAACAAGATCGGTTATGTCGCAGCAATGCAGATTCCTGAGTGCATCCGCGGTATCAACGCATTCACACTCGGCGTACAGTCTGTAAATCCGGAAGCAACTGTTGAAGTTATCTGGACAAATACATGGTATGATCCTGCTGTTGAGAAGCAGGCAGCTATCGAGCTCCTCGACAAGGGCTGCGACGTTATCGAGCAGCATCAGGACTCTCCGGCTCCGCAGCTCGCAGCACAGGAGAAGGGCAAGTTCGCTATCGGCTACAACACTCCGACTCCGGACGCAGCACCGAAGGCATACCTCACAGCTCCGCTCTTCCATTGGGACAAGTTCTATGTTGACTGCGTAAACCGCGTTGTTGACGGAACATGGGAGCCGGCATCATATTGGGAAGGCCTCGCATCCGGTTGGGTTGGTCTTGACGAGCTTTCAGACCTCTGCGCAGAAGGCACAGCTGAAAAGGTTGAGGCTGCAAAGCAGGGCATCATCGACGGTTCTCTCGTTCTCTTCTCAGGCGAGATTAAGGATCAGGATGGCAACGTCAAGTATACAGACGGAATGCCGAACGAGGACATCTACAACATGAACTGGTTCATCGAAGGCGTTATCGGCACAATCGACGGCTAAATCACAAGAACAAAGGGGCTCGGAAGCCGAGCCCCTTTATTTTAAATTTATAAAAATGCAAAGCGGAAAATGCAGAATCCCGGGCGGTTTTGTCTTTTCCGGTTTGCATTTAAAAGATTTATGCGAAAGGCAGGAGTTGACATATGCCAGATACAGTCTGCATAGAAATGCGCGGAATAAGCAAGCATTTCGGCACAGTTGCGGCAAACGAGAATGCCAATCTCGAGGTAAAACGCGGTGAGATACACGCGCTTCTCGGTGAAAACGGTTCCGGAAAGAGCACACTTATGAATATGCTTGCCGGCATCTATTCGCCGGATTCAGGCACGATAAAAATCGAGGGTGAGGAAAAGACCTTTGCATCACCCCATGATTCAATCGCGGCAGGAATAGGTATGGTGCATCAGCACTTCAAGCTTGTCGAGGTTATGACAGCGGCAGAAAACATATCTGCAGGAAGCGAAAAGGGGCTTTTCCGCAGCCCGAAGAAAATCGCAAAGAAAATTTCCGATATCTGCACAAAATACGGGCTTGATGTAGATTCGCAGAAGAAGGTCTATAATATGTCCGTCGGCGAGAAGCAGACGATAGAAATCGTCAAGATGCTCTATCGCGGCGCAAGTATGTTCATACTCGATGAGCCGACAGCCGTTCTCACTCCGCAGGAGGCAGATATCCTTTTCGATATTCTCCGCAATATGAAAAAGCAGGGCTGTGCAATAATCATCATCACGCATAAGCTCAACGAGGTTATGGAGATAAGCGACCGTGTAACTGTTCTCCGTGCAGGAGAAACGATTGCGACGGTAAACACCTGTGAGACAAATCCGCAGCAGCTCACGGAAATGATGGTCGGAAAGCCTGTCGAGCTTAAAATAACGCGCGAAGAGCCGAAGAGAAGCGAGGCTCCTGTGCTTGAGATTGAAAACCTCTCGTGCACAACCGACACAGGGCGCGAGATTTTAAACAAAATGTCCTTCACAGTCCACGGCGGTGAAATCCTCGGCGTTGCAGGTATCGCAGGCAGCGGCCAGAAGGAGCTTTGCGAAATCATCGCAGGTATGGAAAAGGCATCCGGAGGAAGCGTACGCTTCGAGCAGGAGGAAATCCTCGGTATGTCGCCGATAGAGATTCTCAGGCGCGGCGTCAGTATGTCATTCGTCCCTGAGGACAGGCTCGGAATGGGTCTCGTCGCAGGAATGGATATCACAAACAACGTTATGCTACGCTCCTTCCAGAAATCAAAGGGCATCTTCATAGATATCGCCGAAAACAGGAAGAAGGCTGAGGAGATCGTCGAGCGCTACGACGTCAGCACGCCGTCTGTCAACCACGTGCTCCGCAAGCTCTCAGGCGGAAATATCCAGAAGGTGCTGCTCGGCCGCGAGGTTGAGCTCAACCCGAAGCTTCTCATCACGGCATATCCCGTACGCGGTCTTGATATAAACGCATCCTACAACATTTATGACATACTCAATGCGCAGAAGAAGGAGGGCGTTGCAATCCTCTTCATCGGCGAGGACCTCGATGTGCTTCTCGCCCTGTGCGACAGGCTGCTCGTTATGCACGACGGCGCAGTTATGGATATAGTTGACCCGAAAACAGTTACGAAGGAAGAGGTCGGCCTGCTCATGCTCGGCCACCATCCGGAAAAGGAGGAGAAATAATGTTCAGAATAATCAAAAAGCCTGAGCTCTCCCCCGGAAGGGCGGTTCTGTCACAGATTCTGGCAATCCTCGTCTCGCTCTGTGCGGCGGCTATAATCGTTCTCATCCTCGGCTATAACCCGATTGAGTTCTATGCAAACCTCGTCAAGGGTGCGCTCGGCTCTGCCTATCGTGTCCGCGCAACGTTCAACAAGGCGATTCCGCTCGTGATTCTTTCGCTCGGAACGCTCATCGCATTCAAGATGAAGTTCTGGAATATCGGCGCAGAGGGTCAGATGTGTATGGGAGCTTTCGGCGCGGCATATTTTGCGCTCAACTTCTCACATCTTCCGGCATATGTGCTCCTTCCGCTTATGGCTCTTGCAGGGCTTGTCTGCGGCGGAATCTGGGCGCTCATCCCGGCTCTTTTAAAGGTAAAATTCGGAACGAGCGAAACGCTCGTAACGCTTATGCTCAACTATGTTGCGCTGCGCTGGATAACCTATCTGCAATACGGCCCGTGGCGCGAGGTCGGCGGTATGCCGAAGATTGCGACATTTGAGGCAAACGCAGTTCTTCCGAGCGTGTTCGGCATCCATATCGGCTGGATAATCGCGCTCGTGCTGACAGTTTTTGTCTACATATTGATGACGCGCACAAAATTCGGTTATGAAATCTCCGTCCTCGGTGAGAGCCAGGCGACAGCGAGATATGCAGGCATAAACGTCAACAAGACAATCGTCATCGCAATCCTGCTCTCAGGTGCGCTCTGCGGCCTTGCAGGTATGGTTCAGAGCTCTGCTGTTGAGAAGACGCTCACAGAGCAGTTCACAGGCGGTCTCGGCTTCACAGCCGTTATAACGACATACCTTGCGCGCCTTTCAGCTCCTGCAATTATCGTAACGTCCTTCCTGTTTGCGATTCTTCTCGCAGGAGGAAGCTTCCTTGAAACATCGATGCGTATTCCGATATCAATGATATATGCAATGCAGGCAGTAATAATTTTCTTCGTTCTGGGCAGCGAATTTTTCTTAAACTATAAAATCGTGCCGCGTGCAGGGAAGGGAGGCGCGAAATAATGAGTGCATTTCTCATCTCGGTAGCATTGTTTTTGCAGGTAACTGCTTCTCTCGGAACCCACGTTCTCCTCGGCACGCTCGGCGGAATCCTCACAGAGCGCGTCGGAAACACCTGCCTCGGAATCGAGGGTATGATGCTCCTCGGCGCATCTACAGGCTTTCTTGTGGCATATAACACAGGCAACGCTCTCCTCGCTGTCCTTGCAGCAGGCGCGGCAGGCGCAGCAGGCGCTCTCATCTATGCGATAATAACTGTTTCGCTCCGCGGCAATCAGGTCGTAACAGGCCTTGCGCTCACGACCTTCGGAAGCGGCGCGGCAGGCCTTATCGGTATGTCCATCTCGGGAAAAAGCCTTCCCGAATCCATAAACAACGTGCTTGGCATCCATACAATCCCTGTTCTTTCCGATATCCCGGTCATCGGAAAGATGCTGTTTGAGCAGAGCCCGTTTGTTCTCGGCGCGATATTCTGCGCGATTATAATCTATATCTACCTCACAAAGACAAACACAGGGCTTAATGCGCGCGTTGTCGGCGAAAGCCCGGCCGCGGCTGACGCATCGGGTATAAACGTAACGCTCCATAAATATATCCACACAATCCTCGGTGGCTTCCTCTGTGGCGTCGGCGGAGGATATTATTCGATGGTATATGTCGGCAGATGGCAGATTGACCTCACGGCAGGTGCAGGCTGGATATCCGTTGCGCTCATCATATTTGCAATGTGGAATCCGCTCCGCGCAATTCTCGGAGCATATCTCTTCGGTGCGGTGCGCGGTCTTACATTCAAGCTCCAGGGCGGTCTCGTTCTTTTCGGGCATACGATAACATTCAGCGCACAGCTGCTTGATATGGCACCTTATATCGTCACGGTTCTCGTTCTGTTGTTTATAACAATGAGAAACAAGCGCGAATATCAGGCTCCTGCGGCTCTCGGAAGCCCATATTTCCGGGAAAACAGATAGCGAAAATAGGGATAATAAAACACCTTTTGCAATTTTGAACTGCAAAAGGTGTTTTTGTTTGAAAGCTATTCTGCCGCAGGTGTTGTTGCGCCGGCAGGTGCATCCCCTGTTATAGTGACTGCCGCATTGAGCGGAACTATCGCAACATAGTTGTCGCCCGGAACGACGGGGAGCTCTGCTCCGTCTGCGGTGTAGAGCTTGAAAGGCGATGATTTTGATTCGCGCTTCCAGGTGATTTCCGTCTTTGTGCCGTTGACAAAATACATTCCCTTGCCGCTGCCGACGGAATCAAATTTGAGCCTACCTGCCGTGTCTCCGCTTATGACATAGGAGTTCATTCTGAGGATAAACACGTTTTTAAACGCGAGCTGAACGTTTGAAAGAGCATCCGTGTGAGCTGTTCCATATTGGCCGATGCGATATAATCCGCTTGCTTTGTCATAGGTATATGTGCCTGTCTTATAGGACGAAAATTCCGCGACAATCTTCGTTGCATCGTTTCCTTCATAGCTTGCCTCTGGCGAGAAATTGAAGGCCTTGCCATAGCTTTCGCCGCGTGTCATGCGCGTTCCGTCCTTTTCAAGCTGTGCCGTGATGCGCTCACCTGAGGTGAAGACGCTGTGCTCATAGCCGCTGGAGCTTATGCGCGCCTTGTCGCGCCAATACATCGAATCATAGCGGCCTTCGATGAGGTCATAGGAATCCATACCGCGGCTCTTTATCTGGCTATAGGCATCGGGGCTTCCTCCTATATGTACATAGACAGCGTCAACGCTCTGTGCGAAATCGAGATAATAGGGGCGTGCCGAGCGTATTGTGCCGATCTGCCCGATATCCGATACATCGTCAAACACAGCGAGGAGCCTCGTTATTCCGCCCTCTGCAAGCGCTTCAAAAACGATGCCGGCCTGCGATATGCCATATTGCGGCAGAGCCTTTTTGATATTGTTTATCATAATGGCGACGGGGCGGCGGTTCTGCGCCTCTTCGCTTTCGACCTCAAGCCCTGTGAGACCGCTTGTGTAGACGATCTTCGGCTCTTCGGCAACGATGACCTCGGGCTCAGACTCGGGCGTTTCTGCGACCTCGGGCTCTGCTTCGCCACACGCGGAAAACAGCATTACGAGCGCAAGCATAAGCGCGAAAACAGACAGAACTTTAGATTTCATAATTCATATACATCCTTTCCCCTGCCGACAAAATCAGACGTTTTTATCGGTTGATACAATTATATTGTATCATACTTTTCCGCGTTAGTACAGAGAATTATATATCATATTTGAAAATGAGGAGCATACCGCCATCCGTTTCGCCCTCGGTGCTTATGCCGAAGGAGCAGGGGAGAGCCCGCGCGCGGATGCTGCACACGGCGCTTCCGCTTATCGCGCCGCGCTGTTCTCCGGCATAGGAGCCGCGTATTTCGCGTCCGTTCACGGTTATATATCCGCTTCCGCCGCGATGTGAGCTGATGAGAAAAAACAGACAGTAGATGCCCTCCTCAGTTATCACGGCGTTTGTCAGATCGTCATCATTGAGCCACGTCGGGGGCGGTGTGGAGACATACATCGTATGGATATCGCTGTCACGTCCGGGAAAGAAGAGAAGGGAAAAGGGCTGATGAGGTTTGCCGTTGAGCATAAAGAGAATCCTCCGCGTCTTTTATATCGTTCTATCCTATTCCGGACGGGGAAAAAGAGTGAATGAGAGAATGTGAAAGCAGTATAAATATAAAACGGAGTGTAAAACAAGTTTCACACTCCGTTTTTGTTATTCTGTTTCTGTTGTTTGTGGCTCTTTCGCTTTCGCGGCCTTTTTCCTGCCGCGTTTCTTTTCGCCGTTTATGTCCTCGCCGCGTATCAGCAGATAGAACGGCGGCATCATAAACATTGTGAGAATTGTGGAGGCGATAAGTCCGCCGATTATAACGACTGCCATACCACTCATCATATTCATTCCGCTGTCGCCCGAGAAAAGCATCGGGACCATTGAAATAACGGTTGTAAGCGTTGTCATAAGAATCGGGCGGAGGCGCGTTTCGCCTGCCTGAATAAGAGCTTCGCCGAGCGGGAGGCTTTTCCTCAGCTCGTTTGTTGCATCGACGAGAAGGATGCCGTTGTTTACAACTATTCCGAACAGGACGAGGAAGCCCATAAGGTCAACCATGCTTATTCTGCCTGTGGTTATAAAGATAAGCCCGAAGGAGCCGATGAGGCTGAAGGGGATACAGAGCATAACCATAAGCGAGAGGCGCGGCGAATCAAACTGGATGGCCATAACGAGAAATACGAGGAAGATTGCCGTGAGAAGCGTTGTGAGCATCTGCGAGGTTTCCTCATTCGTCATTTTATCCATTGCGCTTTCTGCGCGCTCGACACCTTCGGGGAAGGTATAGGATAAAAGGGCATCATTGACAGCCTTTGCGACATCCGGTTTATCTTCCTCCGAGGTTGTTGCGGATATTGTCGTAACAAAACGTCCGTCCTGGCGCGAAAGGCTCGGAAGCGTCGTGTTATATTCGATTGTCGCGATATCTCCGAGAGATATCCATCTTCCTGTCGCGTTCATAACGGGATGATCGAGAAGCGCGGATATATCGTCATACATACCCTTCGGATATTCGAGCTTGACATCATATTCGCGGCCGTCATAGTCGACGGTGCAGGCAGTCATTCCGTTGAGCATATAGCTGACCTGAACGGCGACAGATGCCTGTGTCATTCCCTTGGCAAGCGCCTTCTGCTCATCGATTATGAGCCTTCCCTGAACACGGCTGCGGTTGAATTCGTTGTCGATGCTTATGACGCCGGGTATGGCTGACATCATTTCCTCGATGCCGTCTGCACCCTTGCGGAGGTCTGAAAGCTCGTCTGCGACGAGCGTTACGCTGACGGTGTTTCCCGATGTCATCATACTTCCCATACCGCTTGTGCTTGCGGCGGAAACCTCGACATCCATATTGACAACGTTGCTGTATTTTTTTGAATATTCCTCGACGGCCTCCTCACTCGTGCGTTTGCAGTCCTTCACTGCGTATGCCGTGAAGGAGGCTGTGTTGCCGGAGATATCGAGCGTTGTATTTTCGAAATATTTGTCGCTAAGGAGCGCCTCCTCAATCTCCCTGACGTTTTCGTCTATAACCTCAAGCTTTGTTCCTGCGCGGAAGGTGATGTCTATGTTTATGCTTCCGTCATAATCGCTCGGGAAGAGCACAAAGCTCATCTGTGAGAGCAGGAAAAAGGAGAATATGAGAACAGCCACAGCGACGGTTATAACGCGCCCGGGATGCTTCATAAGCGGCGGCAATATTTTTCGATAGCCGCGCTTCATACTGTCAAGGAGCTTGTTTATGGGCAGCTCTCTCTTTGCCTTTGGCTTTATGAACGCGAAAATCATCGGAACGATTGTAACGGCGCAGAGAAGCGATGAAAGCATAACCAGCGCAATCGTCCAGCTGAGCGGACGCGACATCTGACCCGACATTCCGTCCGCCATGGCAAGCGGTATGTAGACGACGACAGTCGTGAGTGTTCCTGCGATGACGGACATAAGCACCTCGCGTGTTCCCTCAAGCGCCGCCTCGCCGAAATCAAGGCCGCGCTCGTTTGCGCGGAAGCAGCTTTCGATAACAACGATAGCGTTATCGACTATCATTCCTATCGCGATGACGAGCGAGGTTCCCGTAACGAGGTCAAAGGAGAAGCCCATCCTGCAGAGCAGGATTACCGCGAGAAAAACAGAAAGCGGCATACTGCAGCCGACGATGAGGCTTGCGCGCCATTCTCCGAAGAAAAGGATGATGACAAGCATCGTCAGTATAACGCCGATTGCAAGTGTCTTTATGACCTCTGATATCGAATCGATGATGTTGTCGGCCTCGGAATATATAACGTCAAATTCGACGATACCTGCAGAGTTTTCCTCCAAAACCCTCTCGACCTCACGGCAGACGGAGACAGAGCTTGCGCTGTTCGCCTTTGTTATGCTGAGCAGAACGCTGTCGTTGCCGTTATATCGGCTGACGCTGTCTGCATCCGTGTGGCAGAGGTTTATAAATGATGCGACATCATGAAGGCGGATGATTTGTCCGCGCGCTGTCTGTATGGGAATGTCGCGCATATTCTGTGTGCTGATATCGATATCTCCCGAGGCGGAAAGCGCAACATCCTGAGTTCCGATTGTGACGCTTCCGACAGGCATATCAAAATCCGCCGCGGCAATCGCCGCACCTATGGACGAAATCGCAAGCCCGTATTGGCTCATCTTCGCCTCGTCAAGCACGATGCGGAGATATTCGTCCTGAGTTCCCGAAAGCTCTGCCCTTGCAACTCCGCCGATGTTTTTCAGCGCAGGAACAACGACATCCTCGAGATGCGACTGCATATTTTCGCTACCGACAGAGTTTGCGGAAACCATCATTGTGCCCTGTGTCAGCATTCCGATTTCCATAATGACGGCATCGCCGCAGCCGTCCGGCAGCTCGAGATTGTCAAGCGCGTTTTTGAGATCCATATAGGCGTCATCGAGATCGACGCTGTATTTATACTGAACCTGAACGAGCATATAGTTGTCATAGGTCGCGGAGTTGACGGCGTTGACCTCGGAAAGCGTCTCGCAAACCTCCTCGACAGGCTCTGTAACAAGGCGTTCAATGCTGTCGGCATCCGTGCCGGGCCAGGTTATCATAACCAGCTCCATCGGCATCTCCATATCCGGCATATAGCCGAGCGGCATGCCTGCAATCGAGGAAATGCCGAACACGAGAACGGCAAAGATTATCATACATACGGAAACCGGGCGGCGCAGAACTGTCTGAATCAGCTTCATTCAGCAACCTCCTCATCTGCCTTTTCATCGGAAGGAGCTTCCTTCGAAGTGTTTTCCGCTTCCGTTACCGGCGTGACGGGTGAGCCGTCCTTGAGCGTTGAGGACCAGCTTGTGATGAGCATATCGCCTTCGTCAATGCCGGATGCAATCGCGGTTTTTTCCTTTGTATAGAGAGAAACAGCCACGTCGCGGCGCTTCGCGGTATTGTCCTCAATTGTATAGACATAGGCAACTCCGTTGTCAAAATAGAGAGCATCCGAGGGGACAACAACAGCATCGCGAGCTGTGTTTGAAACAGTTGTAACCGAGACGGAAAGCCCGTCGGGAAGCTCTCTTGCGTCTTTTATAAGCGCCTTTATGCGGAACATTCCCGTTGCAGCGTCAACAATTCCGCTTACCTCACTGATTGCGCCCTCGTATTTTTTATCACGAGCAGAAACCGTTACCGCCTGCCCGACGGTTATACTCTTCATAACCTCGTCTGTGACATAGAAGGTGGCCGTTTTGTTATCGGCGTTTGAGATTATGAATGCAACTGTTCCGGTTGGAGTGAAGTTGTCGGAAATGACGTTGACCGATTCAACGGTTCCCGATATCGGGGAGGTGAGCTGATAGAGCGAAAGCTGATAGCTTGCGGAGGCAACGCCTGTGCGTGCCGCCTCGACGCCTGCGCGTGCAGCATCCACACCGGATTTTGTCGCGTTGAGGCCGCCTTTTGCGGCTTCGAGCGATGCCTTTGCGGAATTATAGGCGGAAAGCGCCTGATCAACCTCAAGGCGCGATGCAGCGCCTGCTTCGAAGAGAACCTTTGTCGCCTCGTAGTTTTCCTTAGCCATGCGTACCTGCTCTTCGATTACGCTCATATCCTCGCCGCCATAGCCGGATGCAGAGCTTGTATATCCGTCCTCTGCGCTGCGAAGGCTTGCTTCCGCACTGCGAAGGCTTGCCTCTGCGCTGCTGAGCGCGAGCCTTGCGCCCTCATCGTCAAAGTTGCAGAGCAGATCGCCTGCTTCGACCTTGTCGCCCATAGAAACCGCAACATATTCGACTGTGCCTGCAACGAGCGAAACGACGCTTGCAGTACCTTCGGCGGAGATAGTGCCGATATATGTACTTTCAGTTGAAAGCGTGCTGCGCGAAACCTCAGCTGCAGTTACGGAAAGCGTCTGATCCATCAGAGCGGGCTCTTCCTTCTCGGAGCATCCGCCGAGCGTGAAAAGCATTGCGGAGCAGAGGAGCGCCCCGATTATTTTTTTTGTATTTTTCATAAGCTGACCCTACCTTTAAGCAAGAATGCCATATTTGACGGCGTTGTTATATTTGTTGAGCGCGGTGAAGAAATCCCTTGCGGCGGCAGCCTCTTCCGATTCTGCGGCCTTGAGGCTGTCCTGCGCTGTGAGATATGCAAAATATGAAATCCTGCCGAGTGCATATTGTGTTTCGGAAAAAGCAAGCTGCTTTTTCTGATATTCGACAGCACTCTGCTTGTTTTCCCATATCTGCTGTGAGTTGCAGAGCGAGCGATAGGCCTCCCTGAATGAAAGCTCAAAGCTCTGGACTGCGGAGCGAAGAGTGAAGTCTGCGGCTTCGGCTGTGCGCTGGGCAGAGGTTACCTGATAGCGCTTGACATCTCCGCGACGGTAGGAATCCTCCAGCTCCTCAACGTTCTCGTCAGCTTTTTCAAGGTCGATTTTCGCATTCTTTATGTTCTGGTTTTTCTCCTTTGCAGTGAGAAGATCGGCTTCGATATCGAGAGAGGCTATTTCATTGCCGATAAGCTCAGGCAAAGCGCCGAGCGAAAGCTCGCTGCCCGGGTCCTCTCCGAGAAGAAGCAGAAGCTGGGCCTTGCAGGAGGCTATTGTGCTCCTGAGGGTTTCAAGCCCGCTTGCGGTGTTTGCGCGCGTATGCTCAAGATCCTCGACAGCCTTTGCCGAAACCTGGCCGAAGCTGTGGCGCAGGCGAAGCTCTGTAAGTCCACGGTCTATAGCGGCGAGTCCACGCTCTCCGTCGAGAAGGGATTGCTCCATAGCAAGGATGTTTATATAGAGTGACTGCGCCGCCGCAACAACCTGATTCTGCGCATCGCGCATTCTGTCAATTGCGTTTTCGCTGTCGCGCTGGAGCTTTCCGTCCCTTATGTCCTCATATGTGCTGCGAAGTGAGGCGACCGAGGCGTTGAGCGTGTTCAGTTCATTGAAGCTTCCGGTGTCGGCGAGAAACGACTGCACACCCGAAAGCTCGCGCAGCTGCTTCTGAAGGCTGTTGTACATATAATCATAATCCACAGCCTCAATACTGCTGACGTTTTTGTCAAGAGCCTGAAAATTGAGGTTTCCGGACCTTACGCGCTCCTCCAGAGCAGCCCATTCAATCTGCAGAGCTGCGCCGCTGCTCTCTGCATCCTCCGCCGCAAGCGCAGGGGAAAGCAGCATCGCAGCCGCAAGCACAGCTGCGAGCGTGCGTTTTAATATGTTTTTTGTCATTATGTATTCTCTCCTTTATAATAAGAAAATCAAAAGCTAAGCAATGTATATTACAACATTATATATTATATATATTTAGCAAATTTAAATCAAGTTTGAATATTTTGTAAACATATAAAAATATGGCACATCGCCGCATATAAGCTGTGCGGAACGATGCACCATATTATAAGAGGAAAAAAAGACTGTTTTCAGCTCTCAAGCTGTTTGCCGAGAAACCCGGAAACGGTCTGAGCAAGCTTATAGCCCGTCTCGCCGAGCTCTGCCTCTGTGCCGTCAAACGCAAATATGACACAGCCGGAGACATCGCCCTCAGATATTATCGGCGCGGCGATTGAAACAAACTGTCCGTTGGGAATGTCTGTGACGTCAACGGTGCTTTCGCCTGTTTTGTGCTGATATATCTGGCGCGATTCTATAATGTGCTCAAGCGGTGTCGAAATGCGCTTTTCGAGAAGCTCGCGCTTTGAAGGGCCGGATGCGGCTATGATTGTGTCGCGGTCGGTTATGAGGGCTGTCGCTCCGCACGTTTTGTAGAGCGTGTCGCAGATCGAAACGGCAAAGGTGGCAAGCTCACCGACAGGCGAATATTTTTTGAATATGACCTCGCCGTCGCGGTCAGTATAAATCTCCAGCGGGTCGCCCTCGCGGATGCGCATTGTTCTGCGTATTTCCTTTGGTATAACAACGCGCCCAAGGTCGTCGATACGGCGTACTATTCCTGTTGCTTTCATTATATAAATCCCCTTTTGTTTTGATGTTATAAAACTATTGTTTACAGACAAGGGATTTTTATGTAAGGAAAATGATGGGGGATATGAAGCTGAGGATAAAACTTTTGTCAACTCATAATACAGTGTGGATAAAATGGTCCTTATTTTGAATTGAGTCGACAAACCAAAATAATGCAATTTGGTAAAAATATTCGCTCATAAAAGTGTGAAAAGTATTGTACATTGGCTCAAATTTGTGTATAATATAAACAGATATGAATTATGGAGGTGTCTGTATGTACCTTAGGCGCAAAATAGATAAGTATTTGTCCGAATGGAAAAACAACGAATCACGAAAACCTTTAATAGTAAAAGGTGCGCGACAGATCGGAAAAACAGAGTCGATCAAAAGATTTGCAAAAGACAACTATGAGAACATTATAGAAATAAACTTCGTTACCGATCCCAAATATAAGCAGATTGCATCCGATGGATACAGTGCTGATGCTATCATAAAAAATATTTCTCTTATAGATCCGTCTAAAAAGTTTATCCCCGGCAAAACATTGCTGTTTTTCGACGAGATACAGGAATATCCTGAAATTGCGACATCGCTTAAGTTTTTTGATATTGACGGACGTTTCGATGTAATTTGTTCGGGTTCACTGCTTGGCATAAACTACAAAAAAATCGAAAGCAACAGCGTCGGATATAAGACGGATTTCAATATGTATTCTCTCGATTTCGAAGAGTTCCTCTGGGCAAAAGGATATTCTGAGGAGGTCATTGATGACATTCTTGACCACATGAAAGAATTGAAACCGTTTTCAGAGCTTGAACATTCTGTGTTCACCGCGCATTTTCTCGATTACTGCATTCTTGGCGGTATGCCTGCAGTAGTCAGAGAATTTATCAAAAATAAAACTTTTGAAGGAACACTTGATATCCAACGACAGCTTATTGCAGACTATAAAGAGGATATCCGAAAGTATGCAGACGGAATGGATCAGACGAGAATTGTAAATGTGTTTAACAGTATCCCCGTGCAGCTTGCAAAGGAGAACAAGAAATTTCAGTTGTCAAAGGTAGAAAAAGGTGCGCGCTTCAAAGATTACCGTGGTTGCATTGAATGGCTTGAAGATGCAGGTATGATACATCTCTGCTATTGCCTGAACGATGCAGAGCTTCCGTTAAAGGGCAACTTTGATATCAATAAATTCAAAGTATATTTCTGTGATACCGGTTTATTTGTATCTCTTCTTGATGATGAGGCACAGGAAGATCTGCGTGCGAACAAAAACTTATCTGTTTATAAGGGCGCGTTATACGAAAGTATAGTCGGTGAAGCGCTTGTCAAGTCGGGCTATTCGCTTTATTATTACAAGCGCGAGGACTCAACTCTTGAAGAAGACTTTTTTGTGAGAACAACGTCATCCCTCATACCGATAGAGGTCAAAGCAAAAAACAGCAAGGCAAAATCGTTAAGACAGTTGATTTCAAGTGAGAAGTATCCTGATATTTCTTGCGGCATAAAGCTATGCGCCGGAAATATCGGTTTCAGCAATGGAATCTATACCTTCCCATATTACTGTGCGTTTCTTTTGAAGAGGTATTTGAAGGAAATCAACGTATAACAAGGACATATCTCATCATACAGAGGTAGATGATTGTTTTCATCTACCTCTGTTTTTACCCTTTCACCAACCTATAAAACGTAGTCTTGCTCACCTTCAACTCCCTCATAGCTTGTACGGCGGAAGTTCTCCCGCTCGCCAATGGGATATAACCTTATCAATATTCGGTCTCTCGGTCTTTTTTCTGCCGGTGTATTTGCCTTGTTCTTTGGCTATGGCGATACCTTCTTTCTGGCGTTGGAGAATATATTCTCTTTCCAGCTCTGCTACTGCGTCGTATATTTTTGCGCAAAAACAAATAAAGCCCATACTCCGTGGTTGCCTTAATTTACGGAGAATGAGCTTTATCAAAGAAATAATATATGATTTCAGGAGGAAGAGATAACGCTAAACAATACATATGAAAATTTTAGTTGTGAAACCCGGTGAATTACCAAAGGTCAAGGAGATTGACGGAAGCCTTGCAAGCAAAAAAGAGAGTCAAATTAACTCTCTTTTTTATAATTCTTTATTTCGCTCGATATACGTCAACTCATATACGAGATAATACTTCCCGTTTCGAGCAGACTTCCGATGGCGAGAAGGACTCTTTCAAAGTGGAACGGTCCGTTGATGTGGCATCCGCGTCCTACCGAATTTGCATATTCACCATTCTCTATATACATTTCACGAAGCCATACACTTCCATCAAAACGGTCGTAATAATCGAAAACCACTTTCTCAAACATCTTATAAAGCTCATAGTATTTCTCTTCTCCGAAGATATTGTGTGCAAGACAGAACGCAATCATTGCCTCCTGCTGTGGCCACGTAAGATAGCTTCTGCAGAGCGCATCTTCAAGAGGTTTTGAAAGGTCATATGTTGTCGGGATAACCTGCGTTATCTTCTCAAATCCATCCGGCATTGAATAATCAACAAGAATTCTGCCAAGCTCTCGGATTTCATCATCGTCGCGCACTTCACCCTCACAGAGAACAAACCACGCGGCTTCATATATGTGCCCCGGCACGCAGGTTGTACCATATTCTCCCGAAAACGTTCCTCCTTGCAGGGTGACATATTCGTTAATGCATTTTTCTTCCCTGTTTATAAAGCCGCCGTTCCTGATTTCATCAAGTACTTCGTCGATTATTTTATTATATTTTTCGACGTCAAGACCTACATTGCGGATAAACTGCGTTGTCGCAAGCATTGCCATGTGCAGGCCAAAAGTTTTGCACTCAAAATCAACGCCGATTTCCTGTGTCGTATATTTATTTTTCTTATACAGGTCATAAACGATATTAAAATAATCCTCAGCTCGTTTCAGAACTTCCGGTTTCTTGCAGATTCTGTAATACTGCGCACATCCCATTACTGCAAACATCTCGCTGTAATAGTAAACCTCACGGATGCTTTTTGCATTTCCCTCACGATCTGTTATATGCGGCAAACGCCCGTTAGCAAGCGTGCATTTGTCATAGAACTTGTAAATAACATCGCAGATATCAAGATATTCCTGCTTTGCTCCGCAAAGACGGTACGCCATAGAATACGACCAAAGCGCACGCCCCTGAAACCAAACATTTTTGTCTGTATTTCTTAGTGTTCCATCATTTTCAAAGTGACAGAATGCGCCGCCACATTCATAATCCGGCGTTATTTTCATCCAATACGGAAGAACATCTTCCGCAAGATATTTAAGATAATTCATATTTAAACCTCCACGATTTTAAGTTCAAGAGATTTGAGCGTTATTTCAGTTTTCTTGCCGTCTTTCAAAAGCGTTACTGTTATCGGTGTATCATAATCAGTATTAAGGAGATATACTTTACCGCCATCATATACAGACCAGCGAAGTCTGTCGCTTCCTATCACCTTTATATCCGCTTCACGGGCACTCGCCGTGATAAACTCACGGACAAGCGCGCGATACAACGGCCAGATTGCTCCGTGTCCCGGATAATTAATGCTTGTGACAAGCGTTGCAACGCCACTTCCGACTTTATTTTCAATGACCGCATTTATTCCTATATCCGTGGCGACAAATGAATCCGAAAGGACGGCAGCTGCATATCCTCCGCAAAGTTCCGTCTTTGCCCAATCGGCATAACCTGCACTGTAAATCGGGTCTGCAACACAGTCCTTGCTTCCGGGATAAAGACGATTTTCGGCAAGGGCTTCAAACTTAAATTTAAGCCCTGCGTTTGTCGTTATGACATCGCCTGAAAATCTGCATCCGAAAAGCTTCTGAAGTTTTTCGGCACAGGGCAGTGTCACATTTCCGCCACGCACAGTTGAATAGTTAAGATGCGCTGCACTCATAAGAAGATGTCCGCCGCGACGAACATACTCTGTCAGCTTGTCCATATTTTCATCCGTCATTGAGTTCCAACCGACAAAAATCAGGCACTCGTAGCGTGACAGGTGATCTACGTCCGCTTCAATCGGAACGATATCATACATTCCGTACGCAGGAGATGCCGAAAGGTCATTCTCGCCGTAATTTGCGATATCCGTCCACTGCCGTTTTGCGCCAATTTCATCAAGCAAGCGCCAGGAATACTCAGCATCACTGTGTCCCCACTCACGGCGATGAAACTGATTCCAAACGGAGCTTCCGCCCCATCCGCCCCACGCATCGTGGAGTCCGGATACGAAGGCAACAGATACCTTCGGACCGCCTTTGGGTCGTGAGTCTTTTTTTATAAGCTCCATCGTATCTGACAGAATTTTTCTGTAATCGCCGCATATCTCCGAATCGGCAGAAAAATAATCGCCATACGATTCAAGACACTCATCTCCGCTTTCGAGACAGAAAACGTTTGTTCCCGAAAGATACGCATACTTGTATGCAAGCTCCAACCTCTTTCTTTTGAGAACATCTGTATGGCGCATACCTCCGTACCATTCGTGCGCAACGTATGTTCCCCACAATTTTGAATCTATCGCGCGCGCGGTTCCGCGAAGAGATGATACAAGAATATCGGGATTTCCGCACATAAGCTCAAGCATAGGTATAGTTACTCCTGCCTCGGCATTATATTTGTTGAGTCCCGTTGCTTCTACCGAGATAACGTCCTCTATTCCGAGCTTTTTATCGATATCAATATACTCTCCGACACCTTTTACATAACCCTCGTGTGCCGCTTTCATATCGGGATAATCGAGAGTCAATGCCGTCGGATCCACTCTTCCGCCCTGCTTTTTGAAATAGCCTGCCTGCTTGCACGCTCTTGAACTTCCGACCTCGCCAATCATATCACCGAGGAAGTATTCTCCGGCAATTTCTTTGATTTTTGCGATGGTTTCTGGCTCAAGCTGGCTATCCTTTCCCTCGGGCGCGAACTGAACGGTATATAAAAACACGAAGTATATTTTATTCTCTGAAAGGAACTTTGCCCACTCTATAAAGTAGCGTTGTGCTATCGGATCGCGTCTTCCGTGATATCGCGGACGGATTGTGACGAAATTGAGTTCCGGCTTTATGCAACGTTCCGTTATCTCATCTATAACTTTTTCCGGGTCAAAACCATGTTCTCCGATGTGGACACCGTTCAATACCAAATCCTTTTCCATATTCATGTACCTCATTTTCTTTGCAAAAGCGGTCGTGGAGATTATCTGCCACGACCGTTTTTACTTTTACCCTATACTCGTTATTTTACTCTGTCAAATGCGCTCTTGTATACTGCGAGAAGCTCCGGAAGTCCCATTTCATTCAGCGTTTCCTTTACTTCATCAAACTTTGAAATCGGTTCCTGTCCGAGAATCATCTTAAGAATCATCTCGTTTGCATATGTTCCGACAGCGGTGAGATACTCATCGCGTACTGCCATCTCTTCTTCATTGAAAGAAAGCGTGTTAATCATATTATAGTACGGAACAGTATGCTCTAAAACCATATCGCGCGTCTCTGCGATATCTGCAGATTCGTATTCTTCTACAGCTAAAGGATCCATGCGCGTAAATACACCGTAGGTTGAAAAACCATAAAGCGTATTCGGCTGTGCCGCTGTTTCATCGGTAATGTACTTACGCTTGCCGTCTACATACTCAAACGTCTCGCCTTCCTTACCCCAGGAAACAAGTTCCATTGCCTCATCCGTATAGAACCAGTCAACATATTTCGCCGTGTTTGCCATTCTCTTCTCGTCGCGTGTATTGCACATCATCATACCTGCAAGGTCAACGTTATACTTGTTCATCATCGGAGCACCTGTATCAGCTTTTGCTACCGGAGGAATCATTGCCTGAAGGTCAAACTCCGGATTCTTGACACGAGCAAGACCGTTGAAAAAGTCAATTCTCGTCTGATATTCCGGGAAGATGAATCCTCTATCTGAGGTTATAAGCTCCTGCCAAGCCGCATTATTGATTGTCATAAAGTCAGCCGGCATAAGCTTTTCATCAATCATCTTTTTGTAGAACTCAATCATTTCTACCATTACGTCTTCAACCGCGCCATACTTCCACGTATCGTCTGTATAGTCATAGTAAAGACCGAACTCCCAATACGGCTGCCATGACGGGCCTGACATACTGAGCGCCGTAAATCCGGAACGGATTGAATACGGATACGATTCGGGGTAAATTGCCTTAAGCTCTTTACATACGTTGTAGAGCTCATCAAAGGTTGTCGGAACCGCAAGATTGTTCTTTTCAAAAACGTCTTTTCGATAGAGCCATGCGCGAACGCCCTGTGCTTTTTCACGTCCGATAGTAGGCGTGTAGTAAATCTTGCCGTCATAAGACTTTCTGATAACTACGTTATTCTTATACTCATCCTCTGTGAGAGTCTCGAGCCATGCATTATAATTGGGCATATACTCTTCCATATCTTCAAATGCGACGAATGCGCCCTGGAATATGTAGCTATCCTTTGGTTTGGAGCTATAGCATATAATGTCGGGGAGCGTATCGGGAGACGCGAGCATAAGAGAATACTTCGTTCCTACATCTGCCGACGGGTATGCATTTACCTTTACCGTTGCGCCGCAACCTTCACTTATATACTCCCAAACTTTCCAATCATCACGATATGGCCAGCTGGAATGAGAAATCGTTGCTACTTCAATGACATCATCTTTTGTAAGCGGGTCATTATTTGCAACCTCCCCACTCTCTCCGCTTCCCCCTGTACAAGCAGCAAGAGAAAGCATCATAACAAGTGCAAGCAACAGTGATAAACCCTTTTTCATTTTCAATCCTCCCAAAAAGTTTTAATCTGTATAAACTACGCGATAGATTGTATCGTCTCTGTAAATAACGTAACCACGAGCATCCTTTCCGTCACAGGAAGCCGAGAACTGACCACTTACGTAACCGCTCTTCTTCGATGCGGCACGATTAAAGCAACTCTCGATTTTTGCGTTTGTTCCAAAAACAATACCTGCTTCAACAATTGAATATCCGTTTCCGGCAAAATGAATCATATATGAACCGTCACGGGTATCCTTATCTATGGATACAATCGGAGAATTCGGGCGAATTGCAGCTGCATCATATGTGATGTCAGCATCGCTCCATACGTAATATGTATAGCTATCTCCGTATGCAACAGATTCTCCATCCACATACCACATTACTTCACCATCTGCAGTAAACTCTATTTCCTCGTTAAACTTGCAATCGTTCTTTACGAAACCGTCCGGACCTGTTACTGTAAAGGTTGCTTCTCTTTCCGTGAACTGCGCTACAGCACGTGTGAGCTTTTTGAACGTATCGGTTCCGAGAATCGGTGTATCCTTTTCTGTTGCCCAGAATGCGAAGTCATAGCCCGGTCTCGTCGGGTCTTCAGGCTTAATCTCGTCAAACGTCTTGCCCGTTGCATCTGCACTCTTGAGATACTGTCCGTTTTCGTTATAGAACTCAACAGTTACCTCTTCCTCTTCTTCAACATCAACATCGTATACTGCAGTGAGATATGTGTTTGCTGCAAGCGTCAATTCGAGATTCGGGTTTGTCGAAAGCCATACGCCATTGTCTGCACTTCCGCGTTTCCAACCACGGAAGATATATCCGTCAATTTCTTCTGCAGCCGTAGCTTTCAAAAGAGATCCCGTTGCATAAGTTTTGATTCCGCCGTATGCAAGACCTGATAAATTTGTCGTTACTGCATTTGGTACATCAGATGTAACAACAACGTTCAGAAGCTCAACAGTTTCTTTCGGAACTGATGTAATCTCAACCGTTGCAACTTCGGAAGCTCCGTTATAAGAAACAGTTGCCGACAGAGTTGCCGTTCCGTAACCTACAGCTGTAACCGTGTTTCCGTTAACTTCAAGAATACTATCGTCAGAGCTTGTAACTTCGGATACCGTTGCGCCTGTTGCGACGCTCATATCGGAATTGAGGCCGAATGCCGTAACCGTTGCGCTTGTTCCCGGAATCATTTCCGAAACAGGAAGATTCGTTCCGCTTACGCTGTCTGCCTGTGTTACCGAAAGCGCTCCTCCGATATATTTTACTGCATTTGCAGTATCATTTCCTGATATAAGCTTAAAAGTACCGATTGAACCGCGAGCCTGCTTGTTAGCGCCGTCTGCATTGCCTGAACCTGCTGCCTTGTTCTTAAATTCGATATAGTATTCTCCTTTTTCCAACTCGAATACTGCTGCAGTTCCGCTTGCGTCAACAACTGTAGATGTTGTTGTGTATGACGGAGAGAAGTAGCCATTCGATGCGCCGCTAAGGCTATGCGTACTGTACGTTCCGATTTCAGTAAGGTTATCTATCTCTTTACCAACAGATACGGAGACTAATCCTCCTCTGTGTCCGTAGCAATGGTCAATGTCCATTGTGTATTTTCCGCTTACCGGAACATTTATTTTCATCTTGACGAATCTGCCGACAGTTCCATCCATGTTGATAAGGCGTTTTCCTGCATATGAAATAGCGGAATTTATGCCATTGATATTTACGGATGAAGCAGCATATGCGAACATTCCGTTTGTGTGAGCGTAATCAAGCTGTGAAAAATGCAACGAAGATACGCCTTCGCTCTGTGCTTTCATTCCGAACTTATCAATTATGCCCGAAACATCATACTTGATTGTATATGCATTTTCATTCGGAACAGTTACCGTTGTTGAAACAGAATTTACAGCACCGTTTACCTTTGCTGTGATTGTTGCAGTACCCGGAGCTTTTGCCGTTACAACGCCTGTTGTTGCGTTGACTTCAACAACATCTGTATCTGTTGTTGAATACGTCCAACCTGTAAGAGCTTCACGGGTAACGCTGTTATAACCGCTTGCCGTGAGAGTTGCCGATGCGCCTTCTCTTATCACGGTCTCACCCGTAATTTTACCGCCCATAATTGCTGTTTGACTACCGTCGCCGGAAACGAGAGTAAAGTTTCCAACCGAACCGTAAGTGTAGTCACCCCATACGCCATCTGCCATAAACGTGACAACGTGCTTTCCTGCGCTTAGCGTAAACTCCGCCGCTTTATCTCCGTTCATAACGACAGAATTTCTTGTTGCGGTTGTGAAGTATCCTGTTCCGTAATTACAGCTGTACGTTCCGCTGTACGGCTGCTGGTCTGCTTTATATGAAGCCGCATTATATGCGCCCTCTTTTACAGCAACCTTAACACCTGCACCGTTAACGCGATAACCGTGGTCAACATTCATTGTGTAGGTTCCCGCAACCGGAACATCAATTTCAAATGCAACAAAATAGGTATTACGCATCTCAAGATGAGTTGCGTATGAATTAAAGTTTGTTCCTGCTGTTGCTGCAGGAGTTTTTACAACCGTGAAGAAGTTATTTGTATAATCATAATTGATATAAGAAAACGGAGTAACTTTATCATTTATGCCGAGTGCCGTCATTGCATCACCGAACCCGTACTTAACCGTTACGCCCGGCTGAGTTACGTTTACGGTTGTTGTAATGGCATTCACAACGCCGTTTGCAGTTGCCGTAATTGTAGCTTTACCCTGTTTCTTTGCAGTTACGACGCCTGTTGTTGCATCAACATCTACGATATCCGTATCGGTTGTTGAATATGTCCAACCTGTGAGAGCTTCACGGGTGATGCTGTTATTGCCTGATGCAGTTATCTGAGCTCTCTCACCCGGCTGCAATGTTGCCTGTGAAGAAATCTTGCCGTTCATGATTATGGCATCAGCACCGGTACCTGAAATAAGCTCAAATCCACCTATCGTTGAACGATAGTCATTTGCGTGTGTTCTAAATACAATAACATACTTTCCCGGAACGGTTACGTTAAGCACAGCTTCCTCGTCCGTCAAAGTATATCCGTCAGCTGCAGTCTTTTTAACCATTCCCTCTTCTAAAACTGTATAATTCTTGTTTCCTGATTGGCAAGTATACGAACCAAAATACATTTCATCAGTAATCTTAAATGTATCAACGTATGCCCCCTGAGATGCATATACATTCATTAAACCTACAGTATCATCTATTCCGTATTTCACTTTCATTTTATAGCTTCCGGCAACCGGAATGTCTACTTCGAAAGTAACTCCCGTATTCTGTCTTAATCCGATGCTGCAGTTTCCTGTCGGATTTGTCCCATAATACCAAAGAAAATTTTTGGTCGGACGGCTGTATGAAGAATTTTTCCATGCATAGAAACCATCAGTCGCTTCATACGTAATAGTAGGAAGATCATATCCGGTTATTGAAGCATCATTTTGCATCAAGCCACTTTGTTGATAGTTCAGACCGAGTTTCTCCATATCTCCGGATAAATTATAGACAATCCTTACATTATTAACCGTCTCCCCCGCTGCGGAGACTGCCGGGATGAATGATGCAATCATCGTGATTGCAAGAATGATAGATAACAGTTTTCTCATTTTCTCTCCTTCTGAAATTTAATTATTCATAAGAGCTTTTGATGTAATACAAACACAGCATACGTTACGTTTATATTTTTATCTATTCCAACATTTTGCTTCTTTATGTCGTTGCGTCTTGGTTGACAAAACGGGACTTTGCGATTATTATAATAAATAATCACTTTGAAAGGAGGATGTCTGCCTTGGCACATATAACCTTTGCATTTGAGAAAATTACTCTTCGGTCATTCCCGGTATGCGTATATTCCTTAGAATATCAACCTATGCATATCGCACGCCCTCACTTTCACGATAATGCGCAGATATGGTTCTGCACAAGCGGAAAATATTTGCACACGATTGAAGGCCGAGATTATCGATGCCATCGCGGCTCTGTTTGTATCATTCCTCCCGGAACTTTGCATGCGTTTATTGTCGACCAAGCTTCTTCGGCAAATATTTTTTGCATTGACTTGCGTTATGATTATCTTAATCTGAATAATGTAAAAGACAATCTCGCGACACTCGCAAATTCAGTTTTACACATATATTCATCAGAGCTTAACACTTCTCCGAACACATACATCGAACTTTGTGAAGATTCAACGGTTCTTGCCGAAAAGCTTCTTTCCTCCGTCGAAACACTTAACAAACGGTACTGTGCAGAAAATCTTGATGCTCATTATCCGCTTATTGAGAAATTCTTCTCTCTTCCGGAATTTTGCCGACCTGATGATGCAAACACAGCGTTTAATATATTTACAACAAAAATATATCCCATTTCGCGTGCTCTTGCATATATAAATGAAAACTTTTCTGAATCAATCACCATCTCAGACCTTATGCATATTTCTGCATTATGCCAGACAAATTTCACGACATATTTCAGACGATACACAAATATGTCCTTTGCCAAGTATCTTCAGAATTTAAGAGTTTCACGCGCTCGCCGTTTGCTTGGTGTTTCGGATTACCCGATATCGTATATATCCGATATCTGCGGTTTCGCAAATCCTGCGCATATGATAAGCTGTTTTAAAAAATGCGAAAGCAGAGTTCCAAAAGAAATTCGTCATGTTATGAAAGACTTTTTCGACAGAAATCCAATAAAAAAGCAAAATGAAAAAAAAGGATTATAATACGATGCCGTTTTCGTCTCCCCTACATGGGGAGACGTTTTTTTATTCCGGCTCGTCCCGGCGAAGCAACGCTCCGCCTGGTTTATTTGTTTTACGCTTTTGTATAATCAAGTATTCTCTTGATGAGAACCGCTACCTCTGCGCGTGTTGTGTAATCGGTTGGAGCTATTTTGCCGTTCTTTCCGTTTACAAAACCTGCGCCGATAAGCGATGACACCGCTTCTTTTGCATATTCGGAAACGTCAGCAAAATCAGCATATTCTACGTCACCTGTCTTAAGCTCTACTTTGAGGCTACCCAGCGCACGGTATACAATCGTCATCATATCCTGACGTGTAATTGTATTTCTCGGAGCATACTTGTTATCACCGATACCGTTTACTATTCCTGTGTTACGTGCTATTGCAAGCTCCTTTGCAAAGTAGTCGGAATCCGCTACGTCTGCAAAGTTCTCGGTATTATCCGATTCAAGCTCAAATGCACGTACAAGGAGGAGCGCAAAGTCTGCACGTGTGATATTGCTTGCCGGTGAGAACGTATTCTCGCTTGTTCCCTTGATGATTCCTGCATCTGCAAGAGCGTTGATGGAATCAGCTGCCCAAGCGTGAGCGCCAAGGTCAACGAAACGAACGTTTTCTGTTTTGCTGTCCCCCTTTGACGGACCGCCCGGGAGGTCGGTCCCTACATCCGTCTTACCGTCTGACGGGGTTGACGGAGCCGGAGCAGCACCATCTGAAGGTTTGGATGGTGTTTCGGGTGTGGTTGGCTTTGTTGTGCCTCCGGTTGTTGAACCGTAAACCGTTACGTTGAAGTGAATCGTGCTTTCACGTCCGTCTGAATCTTTTGCAGTTACCGATATATGGTTTTCGCCAACCTGCGACGATGAGGGATTCCATGTAATCTCACCGCTCTCCTGATTGATTGTCATACCTCTCGGGAACGTGCCTTCGAAGTAGGTTATTGTCTTTCCTTCAAGCGGACTTTCGGCATGAATCGTTATACTGACAGCACCACCTGCGTTTGTCGTTATGTTGCGAACCGGATTAAATACAGGGGATGCATCATCACTCTCCGATACCGGTATTCTGAACCTGTCACCGACTCCTATATTGTAGATATAACCGAGGTCCGGGTTGTATGCATCCACATAGGAGCGGATGTTTGTAACATTGCCGGTATTGAGCCTGATTGTTTCATTGGAAAGTTTCTCTGCGCTCAATATCTTATATGCGGCATTTTCTTTACCGTCGTTCTTGACAAACATCCACTTACCTGCAAGGTCGGAAAGAAGCGCATCCGTTATTTCCTCGTCTGTGATGGAAACGTCGATATAGTTGTCAAAGTCGCCGAAGTTCATCTCACCGTCAAAGTCGGTTACGACACCTTCATATGCCGCACGCTCGGTACGAAGCTCACCTATGTAAGCACCGTCGTTTACATACTTGTAAATGACCTCGCCTGCTTTGTTGAGCGAATAGATGCCGATGAACCCTTGGAACTCAAACGTATTATCAACGCGGAGTGTCTTTGTGTTATCTGCAGAGTAGACAATATAGTCAACACGTTCGCCGTCTGTGTGAGTTACTTTGACAGCACGTACTGTCGGGTCGCTTGCATCAATACCTTCAACAGAGGCAGCTTCAATTGTCTCGATATAGCGATTATCCTTGTATGGCTCAAAGACGGTTGTGTAGAGACTGTCGAGCATTTCGTCATTCTTCTTCGAGTTATGCACAAGTACATAATCGAAGGTTTCGGGTAATGCTTTGTTTTCTTCCTTTCTCGGAACCAATCCTGCAACTATCGCAACTTCGCTCGGTGCAAAACTGTTAAGCTGGGTCATTCTGAGGCGGATATCGCCAGTATTCCTTACCGCTTTGCGGTAGTCCTCAACATCAAACTCTATCGCAAAGTTCTGTTCAGGGGTCTTGTCGCGGCGAATCTTTGTAAGCCATGTGTATCCACGTGGGAAGTAGGTATTATACGACCAAGCATCTACCGTATACGGGTCAGCTCCCATTTCATTGAAGATATACGGATTTCCGTTTTCATCTTCCCACTTTTTGCTTACCTGATACGGAACGTTTACACCCTCAACGATGTTTCCGTCCTTGTCAGGACCATATGCGTATGTTCCTATCCAGTTACCTTCCTCATCCTTCTGCTCGGTAAGCTCAATTCCGTCTACCGGTATTGCGTGCTCTGCCTGAGAATGGAAACTGTACGTATGCTTCTCACCACCGGTTACTCGGAAGAAGTCAACCGTATAAGATATATCATCGTCAACTTTTATCATAACAAGCGTTCTGCGATAGTTTTCGACCTCCTCGTATGAGCACTTACCGTCAACGTCCATGAGTTTCACCTGCCCATTATCGTCAAAGTGAAGCGGAACGCCATTTGCCTCTGTGTCTTTAATTGAATCTTTCTCGTTAACCGTAACAGTGTTATGAGCAATCGTGGGATTATGCCACTGTGCACGGTTAGGATCTTTACCGGTACGTTCCGGATATCCGTTATCCGGGGCTATATTTAGACCGAACGCTTCAAGTCCGATCGTCATATTATCATTATGACTATGGCTTGATGCCGCTCCGAAATACATCCATGCATCGCGCTGGTTATTTACCGCCGTTGCATCGGATACCGAACGCCAATCTCCGCCGTCACGAAGAATTGCAAAACCATAACCCGCAATCATTTCACTTATTTGATCAGGTGTGGTATCAATGTATTCCATAAGCTCATCCTGAACACTTTCGGGATCTTTGACAAAGATTCCGTACTTCAGGTTCTTAAGCGTGTATCCCTCACGAACGTAGATATACTGTGCAATGATTCTCGCTATATCTTCTGTTTTCGGATTATCCTTAAGCGACTTGAATGCATTCAGATAGTTTTCTGTTGAACCATTGAATGTAAGTCTTGCAACACCACTTGAATCACCGACCTGTGCAAGCTGCGTACTTGCGAGAACCTTTGAAGCGTAAGGTGTAAACATTTTCGGGAATTTCGGGTATTCAAGAAGATTCATTTGAACTTCCCCATTGTAATCCTTAAGTGCATCAGCGATACCCCAAAGGTTGTTGTACCAGATTACGTTATAGTTATCGGCACTTTCGTTGCCCATACCGTCACGGTCAACGTCATTTATGAGCTGTGCAAGAACATTACCACCCGTAACCTGCGCTGCGTTCTGATTTCCGGGTGCGTATACCCACTTTATCATCTCGGTTGTTTCCGGTTCTTCGTTGAGCACAACAGCGCAAGTCGCAATAAGCCCCTGAGTTACGCCGAAGTTTGAATTGAGTCTTCCGTTCTGTGCACCATCAAAGAGCTTGAGATAGAAATTTCTCCAGTTATCCCAGATTTTCTCAGGACTTGTCTTGTCATTTTCAAGACCAAGCTCAACTGCTTTCTTTGAAAGGAAGCTTACGACCTGGGGATCGCTGATTGCCGGATAGAGCGCATCAGTAGCTTTTACCACCGGGCCGAAGTTCATTGCATCGGAAAGACCGTTTTTAATAAATCCTTTTGCCGTAATACTAAGCTTATCTCCGTCCTTCTTCTGCTGAATCTGTGTGTCGTACTCGTGGATGAGATCTGCATAGCGGTCAAAGAGGATTGCGCCCGCTCTGCCGTACTTGATATCACCTGTGTAGAGATATGCGTCTGCAAGCGTTGTTATCGCAGCGTCATATGTTCCCCAAAGGTTTGTCATATAATACGGGATATATGCGTGAATTTCAATATCGCTTCCGGTTGAAACTTTGTAGTTGACACCGTTTTCATCTTTCGGACGATAGCCCCAACCGTCATCAACGCCCCAGCCTTCAACCGTTTCACCGGGACGGAGGCCTCTTCCGTTGTTGATAGTTTTTATATTTGCAATTTCCGTATAATCCGTATTCAGAAGAGCATCTTTTTCGCCGTTTTCAACAGCGATCGCATTGTTTGCACGAGCACGATCTGCATCGTAGAATCCGTTTTCATCAAGACCGCGCTCATAGAGGAGACCAAAGTCATTCGATGGGAAGGTACGCTTACAATGCGGACACTGAATCTTCCACGCATTTATTATCGGGTCAATAACCCAACCGCCGACACCGCCCATTGCCGCACCTGCTATGTCTTCACCGCAATAGCGACAGTACTTATAGTCCGGATCAGCTGCATTGGCTGCGTAAGTTGATCTTGGAATACCCTCGTGCGGAATGTGGTTATAAAGGAATTCGTAATTTTCAAGATACTTTTCTGCAGATGATACTGCCGAGTTTTTCGTAGATCTTGCCCATGAATATTTGCTTATGTTCTCGAGAGCAATATCGCGCTTTTTATAAGTATAATATGTAGGTTCTGTTTTTCCTTCATGGAGAACGCAAATAATATCCGCGGATGCCTTGACCTCCGCGCCTTTATAAAATGCGCTTGCCGTTACCGTTGCCGTACCCGGAGCAAGACCTACTATTTTGCCGTTTTCGTCTATTTTGACGACTCCTTCCGGCTCATAGGAATAGTCTGTTTTAACACTTGTCGGAACTGCAGCGCGGTTTCCGCTTGCCATTATTGCCACGAGCGTGGTATCAAGTGTTTCACGCACGTACACGTCAGACGGAAGAACAAGCTCGCTTTTTGCAACTCCCGTATCGTCATATGCGGACATCGGAACTGTTCCCTTATATGTTTTTCCGTTAAGAACAACCTTTGCATCAATCTCAAAAGCGCCGTCGCCGATGGTATTGATAATTCCGCCATCGCCGATTGTCGCAATATCGGGGTCTGAAGAGATAAGCTCAAATGAATCGTACTCTGTTTCAACCTCTGTTCCGTCAAGCTTTTTAATCGGAACATTGAACATCGTCATACCCTTTGCAACGGGATCGGTGTAAACAACTTCACTCTCATCAGGGTATGCGGACATATACATAACTTCATCTTCGTTTTCGGAATAAAAACCACCCATGAGTGACTTATCCGTACCGCTGTAAAGCGAGAAGTTACCAACCGAACCGCGGCGATAGTTGTAGTCCTTCTCACCTGCATACATCGATGCATCACCGACAAAATTGAACACATAGTATCCGGGTTCTTCAACAACGATGTTTTCGATAAAATACGGAGTTTTGGAAATATTATTAAAATATCCCGGGTTATAGGCAACCGACATATCCTTACTGTCGTAGCTACCTATTTTATCGGCATCTTCATTCGACACCTTGCCCTTTGCCATATATACGTTAATCGGGACTATGGCATCGTTTATTGCCGGCCACATCTCCATCGTATATACGCCGGGCTCCGGAATAAGAACTTCAAGAGCAAGCTGATAGCCGTGGCGGACAGCGATATTTTTCGGTCCGACCTGAATAGTTCCGCTCTTATGAGCATCGGTTGAAGCCTGATAGAAACGATAAATTCCGTTTGAATAATCGTAGTTGATTACGTTGAACTTTGTTTCAAGTTTCTTTCTGATGCCTGTATCGTCAAGAGCATCGCCGAGATTTACGTTGATGTATACACCACGCGCATTCGGGTCAAGTGCCGTGTACATACCTTTTGCGGAATACTGCTTGCCGTCAATCTCGCAAGCGCCCGTTATCTCAACCTTACCGTATGCCTTATCCGTGATAACGCCTGTTGCGGAATCTATCTCCGCGATATTTTCATCTGCGCTTGAATATGTGATTTCGACATCCTCTGCAAACGGGCTAAGAGTGTTGTCCGACATATGTGCATAAAGCGTTGCAAGGTTTCTTTCTGTTTTGAGCTTTGCGTTCATCGTTACGATCTCATCGCCTGCGATGAGGTCAAATGTTCCGACCGTACCGTACAGCCATGTATTTCCGTCTGCGGGAGTCGGAACCTTGAATGTAAATACGTACTTGCCCGGTGCTTTGATTCTTATATTCTCAACAACTGACGGGGTTGACTTTATCGTATTGAAATAGTCTTTGTTGTAAATTGTGTTTTCATCGTAACTGCTGTATGTGCCGACCTTTGTTCCGAAGTTCTTGTTCGTCCAGTCCGCAGCCTTCACGACGTAAACATCCGTGTCTGTTCCGTTCGTATTTCTTCCGTGCCACATATTCATATCGTATACGCCTGCAGCAGGAACATTCACTTCAAAGGCAATCCATGAATTAGCTGAACGGATACGGATATTACCGCTCTTGTTCGTTTTGTCAATTCTGATGTTCGTAAAGTTTGTATTTGATTCATTCTCTGCGCCTTTATAATTAAAGAAGCCATTTGAGAACTCATACGTAAGGCCCTTCTGTCCGTTTGCCGTTTGCTCGATTTTATTTGCAAGATTGAGTTCATACAAACCTTCACCGATAGCGTAACGAAGTTTGAGCGCACCGTCGAGCTTTATCGCTGTATATACGCCTTCCGCAACAATCTCGCGTCCGGAGATATTTGCGGTTGCGGTGATTGTTACATCACCCTCACCGACAGGCGTTATAACGCCCGTGTTTGCATCTATGGTTGCGATGGAGGTATCAAGGCTTTTATATGTTACGTCAATGTCTCCGAGAGCACCAACACTACCGTCGGACATAACAGCAATTGCCTTTGCGATATCGTCATCAAGTCCTTCAAGTTTCATACCCATCGGAACTTTGTCATCACCGCCATTAAGCTCAAATGAACCGACAAATCCGAAAACTGCGTTTCCACCTGTTCCGACGAACGTGAACACATAATGTCCCGGCTCTTTTATCTCGATATTCTTTACAGTAGCCGGGGTATCTTTTATGTTCGTGAAGTAGTCTTTGTTGTATACAGTGTTTTCATCGTAGGTGCTGTATTTACCTACCACTTCTCCGCGAGTGGTTGATGACCACTTATCAGGAGTCGTGAGATAAACTTCAACATCTGTTCCGCTCGTATTTGCCGCACGCCACATATTCATATTGTAGAAACCGGCCTTCGGAACATATACCTCAAAAGCAACGTAAACTCCGTCACCGCGGATACGCAAACCGCCGCTTGCTTTTTTCGCGTCAATACGCACATTGAGTGGGCCATTGTACTGGTTCATAAAATCAGTACCCTTTATTGCAAAGAAATTCCCGCTCACTTCGCGTGTAAGCTTCATCGCTCCGACAGATGTATTCTCAATCTTCTCAACAGCATTGATACGGTTTATAGTTTCGCCGATATTGTATTTTACCGTTATCCCGCTATATACAATATTTGCAGATTTATAGATCCCCGTCGCGGTTACTTCTCTTCCGTTTATCGTTGCACTTGCTTTTATCGTCGCTTCGCCTTCTGAAACGTTTGTAATTTCACCGCTCGTTGAATCTACCGTAGCGATGCCCGGATCAAGACTTTCATATGTTACCTGAATGTCTCCGATAGAGCCTTCACTGCCGTCGGACATAATTGCCGTTACGGAAGCAACTCCATCCGTAAGGTCATTTAACTTCATGCCCATTGGGACCTTGCCTGTCGCTGTCTGCGAGATGAGCTCAAATCCTGCAACGGATGCGCGGTATTTGTTTGCCGCATTCGCTACCGTTCTGAAAGAGATTACATACTCACCCGGAGCTGCAACCTCAAGCACAGCTTCATCTTCTTTTAAAGTGAAGTTATCGCTCTCGGTCTGCATTACCATCCCCTCTGCAAGCACAGTACAGTTCTTATCCTGCGTACTTATGCAAGAATATGAACCGAAATAATTGTCATTTGAAATCTTATACGAATCCGTATATGCTCCGGCAGAAGCAAATACGTTCATCGTTCCTACATAATCGCTTTTGCCGCCTTCGCTGTCTGTTCCGAATATCGCTTTCATCTTGTACGTTCCCGCCGCAGGAATAAACACCTCAAAGGTTACTGCGCAATTCTGACGCAGACCTATGTTGCAATTTTCAGCTGCAGTTGTGCTTCCGTAATAGCATACCCAGTTCAAATCCGGAAGGTCCTTATATGCGCTTTTCAGCTCATAAAAACCTCCTGTCGCTTCGTACGTAAGCTCCGAAAGCGCAGGCCCCGTTGCCGTACCGTTCTTGATTGCCACGCCTGCAGAATAGGTCATTCCGAGTTTCTGCATATCGCCACTTATATCATACTTGATTACAAGAGGCTCCGGCTCAGCAGATACTGCCGGTATCATACTTATGAGCATACATACCGCAAGAAATAGTGCCAATAATCTTTTTTTCATAAATTTTCCTCCTTGAATTTTTATTTCAAACATCTTTTGCAGATGTTATCTACACTGTAATAGCTTTTCTCTCAAGAGGCTCAAGCATCACACTCACTTCGCCTGCTGCTGTTATTATCTTTGACGCGACCGGAAGCTCAAAATCGGTATTGAGAAGATATATCTTCTTTTTGCCGTCCGAGCCTTCATATACGTTGAAGCGGATTTTGTCACCTGCAATAACCTGAACATCACACGTTCTGTGGCTCGCCGTAAACAACGTCTTCATTATGTATCTGTAAAACTCGCGCATTCCGCTGTTTGCCGGATAATCGAGAGATGGAATGAAAAAGACCGTACCCTTACCGATTTTATTTTCTATCAGAATCGGCGGATCATCGGGAGATACAGAGTGGCTGTTGTTACTTATCGCAACCGCCTTTGCTCCGCAAAGCTCAACCGATGCAAGGTTTACATATCCGTTTACAAAGAGCGGATCTATGAGCGAGCAATTCTCGGCCTCGGTATTCGCACACGGATACATGACACCGTCAACAGATGAGCCGCGTATGAACTGAACTGCACTGTCCGTGCGAACAGAACCCGATAACTCACAACCGAGAAGCTCCGATACTCTTCCTCCGAAAATCGGACGATACGCATCATCACGCTTTGTGTTGGTGTTGAGATGTGCGGCACTTATAAGAAGCTTACCGCCCTGCTCAACATACTTTACAAGCTTTTCGTATATTTCCGCCGTCATTGTATTCCAGCCGAGGAACATAAGATATTCATATTCGCAGAGAACATCAAGATTACTTTCAACGGGCACGATATCATAATCTCCGTATGCCGGAGCGTTTGAAAGCGTTCTCGGGCCGAACTCCGTGTAGTCGTGCCATTCCGCACTTTGCTTGATTCCGTCAAGCAACTTCCAGCTTCGCTCGGAATCCTTTACCGACCACGCTTCATTACTTCTGTGGAACATAAGCGCAGATGAGCCGAAACCTACGTACGGATCAAGGTTGCCGTGGAGAATTCCAACCTTACACAGTGGCCATACAGACGGCCTTTCATCGTCAAGAATCGATTTTGTGAAATCCTCGCGTATTCTCCTGTAAGCCTTACAGAATTCATGGTCTATGTCATAATTGTAACCGTAGCTTATGATGCTGAACTCTCCGCTTTCAATAAAAATACCCTTTGACCCTGCCATATAAAGAGCATCATATGCAAGCTTTAAGCGTTTGTATTTGAGAGGATCATCATTACGGAGACCTCCGTACCATTCGTGAGCAAGAAGGTTTGTCCAGAAGTTTTTCTTGTATCCGCGCGCCGCACCTCTTGTGTAAGCGAGCTGAAAATCAAGATTTTCGTTCATTACCTCAGAATTGATGAAGTCCAAACCCGCGGGGTACATATACTTAAGAAGCGCAGTTGCCTCCGTCATACTTATTTTACCGCCGAACAAATCACGTGCCTCTTCCGTTTTTTCTCTTGCGTCTTCGATGTAATCCGTAAAGGCATCAGCAAGACTGCTTACGGCTTCTTTTTCAAGATGCTCATGCAAGTGGGATTTGTATGTTACACTTGCCGTTCTTGACCCACGTTCACCAAGCCCTGCAACGAATGTGCCGAAATAATATTCACCGCCGGCTTCTGCAATTCTTGCAACCTCTTCCTTTGTCGCGCCCTTTGGAAAAAAATGCGGACTTAAAATAAACTTTGTTTTCAGCCTCTTAAGCTCCTTTGCCCATTCGACAAGATTATCTATCGTAGTTTCCGGAGGGATGCGAATGTAGCAAATATTTACAAGCGGAGACGTACAGAACTCTCTTATTTCATCGAGGACCCCATCGGGAGGAACTCTTCCGCCGACTCTTACACCCATATTGAAACAGTCAGGCAACTGAGATCTTTTAATCATAAGCTCTTCCATTGTCATTACCCCATATATTCAAGAATGTCTCCGGTGTCACGGAGCGACCCCATAGCCAGAAGAAAACGTTCAAAATGGAACGGCCCGTTTATATGACCTTCAACACCTTTTTCCTTTGCATCTGCATACTCACCGTTTTCAATTACTATTTCGCGAAGCCAGATTGCACCTTCAAACTTGTCGTAATACGAAAAGATCATTTCTTCGAACATATCGGCAAGTTTCTTGTACTTTTCTTCACCGTAAATCTTGTATGCAAGCCTATACGCAAGAGCAGCCTCCTGTTGCGCCCATCCGAGATATGAGGTAGAATCAAGGCTCTTCTCAAAGCTTTCTCTTGCGTCCCTCATAGTCGGAACGATTGCGCGGATTTTTTCAAAACCTTCCGGAAGCGCACATTCAAGCATCAAACGCCCTAAATCACATATGGACGAATCTTTTTTTACAACACCTTCGCTCATTACAAACCACGCCGCTTCGTATATGTGCCCGGGGCAAGAGGAATTTGTGTCCCAATCTGAAAGAGAGAATCCGGGAAATGCAACGTGTTCGTTTATTATCTTCTTATCTTCTTTGATAAAACCGCCGTTTTTGAATTGGTCAAGAGCTATGTCTATAAGCTCTTCGGCCTTTTCAACTCTGATCCCCGCATTTCTGACAAATTGCATAGCGGCGAGCATCGCCATATGGAGACCGAAACATCTTGAAATTCTGCAGGGGTTAGATTCCTGCCTTGTAAAACGATGCGCTTTGTATCTGTCATACATATAGTCAAAATACAGCTCTGCCTGTGCTTTGATGTCTTCTCTCGGACAGATTCTGTAATACTGTGCACATCCCATTGCACCGAACATCTCGGTATAGTACGTTCCCTCCATAACCTGAACGGGCGCACCGTCACGTGTAGTCTTCATCATAAGCTGACCGCCCGGAAGCGTGCACTTTTTCATAAACTTGAATATGTGCTCACATATATCGAGATATTCCTGCTTTCCTCCACAGATTCTGTGGGCCATGGCGTATGACCACATTGCGCGGCCATGGAACCAAATGTGTTTGTCGGTATCTTTTTTCGGAGCATGGTTTTCTTTTTCAAATATCCAAAACACTCCGCCGTATTCATAGTCCGGAGAAATCTCTATCCATTTCGGGAGAATCGTTTCCGTGAGAAGCTTCTTGTAATCAATCATTTCAAACTTCCTCCTTAAACACGAACACCTGAACCGTAGCCGATTATATCGCCGCGAATAATTCGCGCTTTTGCGGCACGCCGTACGGATGTATCTTCCGGATAATCCTCGGGGTTTTCACAGGTTTCCGGGAAAACCCAGCGGAGCATATCTCCGGGATCATCGACAAAATCAATTATTTTGTATTTGCTCTGGAACTTCACTATTGAAGAATCACCGGGAAGATCCTCTGCAAGCCAAGGCTGAATAAGCCAGGAGCAACAGAAGAATATCGGCGTTTCCATGCCGAAGTACTTTTTGAAAAACTCACGTGCAAGTGCATATGATTCTTCGCAAACATCCTCTGCAAGTCCCGAACCTCCGGGAATGTGAACACTTATACACGGGTCGCCTTTTTTTACGACTATTCCTTCTATTTCCGTATCGTATATGCTTTCCGAAACCTGGAAATTAAATCTTCCGAGTCTGAAAATTTCACAACCGATATAGCGGCGGAACCAGCGGCGATATATTACCTGCGGAATACCATAGACTCCGTCATTTTTGAGGTTGCACTCGCACTGCTCCGTTACGTCCCTCATCGTTGCATAAAAAATGTTTACGTCGATTCCCTTCTCGTTGTAAAAGCTGATGGACTTTTCACACATAAGCATATAGATATACAGTGTGAGCACCGCCGCAGGCACGTTCTGCTTTGTTGCAAAAGCGGCAATATATTCGCCGAATTCGACATCGCCTTTCTCATAAACCTCAAATGCCTCTGCGACAGATGCCGAAAATTCCGGTTCATTGCGCCTTGCATAAAGCTCGTAAAAGCTTTTCCTGCCATCGGATGAAAGTTCCATTCCGTCAAAGAGCTTTTCAAAGTCCATACAGATTCTCCTTTTACAATAACACTTAATTAAAGTTTAACATATTTCAGACCGGCTTTTTTATATATTCCGTTATTATTGTAGCATTCAAAAAAAACACAGAGTTGTCAAATTGTTCTTACTTTAAAGAGAATCGGAAAATTTTACAATATCAACAACCGTATCCGTTGCGCGAGATTCCTCTGCCGCGAAGCAGATGAGGTGGTTGAGATATGAAAGTTCTATTCCGCTCACTGCGTCGCTCGGATTACCACCGGTGAAATATTCGTACATATCTTCCATAATGCCTTCATCTCCACCGCCGTGGCCGGAAAAAAGTTCTTCTCCCGGAACATCAATCGGAATATTATGAATCTGCTTATCTGCAAAGGAATAAAGCGAAATGTCGCCGAACATACTTGCAACAATTTCTCCCTTTGTTCCGAAAATTCTTATAAATCTGCCGAGTTTGTTGAATGCACACATCGTAAATGAAACTGTGCAACCTCCTTCAAACTCCATATTTACAACCTGATGATCAACAGCATCATTGTCGCACGCATAGACACATCTTCCGTACGGACCTGTTCTCAACACGTTCATAACATCTTCATCGGTCGGCTCGGGCATACCTGTTATTGCCATTCGTCTGTCCCAACGTCTGTCTTCTATGTAGAGCTTTATGGGGTTATAGTAGCAAGTGTCTGCATACGGACATCCATCAAGGCAGCGATCAGGCGCTCCTTCCGGTTTATTCTCAGGTGTAAAGTGCGTAAGCGAACCGAACGACTGAACCTTTTTGCATTTCTTTCCGATAAGCCACTGTAGAATATCGGTATCGTGGCAGCACTTTGCGAGAATCATCGGTGATGACTCTGCCACATTTCTCCACTTGCCGCGGACAAAACTATGACTCTGATGCTCGTTTCCTACATTCTCCATATGGATAATCGACATAACCTCTCCGATTTCACCACTGTCTATCATATTTTTGAGCTTTCTCCAGAACTTTGTAAAGCGAAGAACGTGGCACACAAGCACCTTTACGCCACGTTTTTCAGCTGCAGTATATATCGCCTTGCACGCCTCTGCCGTCGGTGCAATAGGTTTTTCAAGAAGAATGTCATATCCTTTTTCGATAAGCGCAAGAGCCGGCTCAAGATGAAGATTATCCTGTGTGGAAATAATGGCAAAATCCGCCATTTTGGGCTCTGCCGCGAGCTCATCCCAACTTCTGTATAATTTATCATCGGGAAGATTATGTCTTTCTCTTGCGTAATCAAGACAAATATCAGATGGATCAGCTACCGCAACCACTTCGAATTTATCTTTATTTGCAAGACAATAATCAGTGTATACACGTGCGCGCATACCATATCCAACAACTACCGCTGTAAGTTTTTTCATAACAAAACTCCTTTTCTATTGACAAAATCATTTACCACTTTTATAATAGCATATAGAAAAATTAAAATATATACGAATTTCTATAATATATTTATAAGTTTCTATACATCGAGGTGATATATTTGCGTCCGTTTACAAAAATTGAAAATCAACCTAAAATAACCGCTCTTTACACCGCTTTTTCTGTAAAGCGCGGCGTTGATTATTCATTTGGCGGCGAGTTTCACGACTTTTGGGAAATCGTTATCTGCGTAACAGGTAAATTCGGCGTGACAGCAGGCGGAAAAACCTTTACTATTTCACCGGGTGAAGCCATCATTCATCCCCCTATGGAGTTTCACAATCTTAATACAGAGGGCAACAACGGAGGAAGAATTATCGTTTTCACATTTGCGGCAGAAATGATGCCCAAAAACTGCGGATCTGTTCTTAAGTTAAACAATTTAAAACTTGCAAAAGAGATTCTTTCCGACATCAAAAATGCATTTGAATTCTCCGGTATATCAGTTACGGGAATAAAGCAACACTCAGAACTTTCCGCATCGGTCGCAATCAAGAAGCTTGAGCTTCTTCTGCTTAATACGATACTTAAAAATTCCGGTATGAAAACAGAACCGCAAAACAAAATGCGTCGTGCCGAAATTTTCGAAAACGCAGTGCGTTTTCTCAATCAGAACACAGACAAAACGTTAACCGTTTCTGAAATCTCAAAAGCCCTTTATATGAGCGAAATTAACCTTCAAAAGATTTTCAAAAAATATGCAGGAGTCGGAGTAATGCATTTTTTCACTCAACTGAAAATGACTGAAGCAACCATCCTGATAAAAAGCGGTATCCCTGTCGGAAAGGTTGCCTCGGCACTTGGCTTTCCAAACCAGAACTATTTTTCTACTGTTTTTAAGAGAATGTACGGAATGCCCCCTTCACGACTAAAAAAGACATCCAATGAGTAGTTCCTCAAAACGAGGACATTTCCATTGGATGTCTTTTATTCTTATACTTCAGGAATTTCCATAAGAACGCCGCCTTGTTTTGCGGACTCGCTCGCTATGATGCCCGGAAGCGCCATAGCTATACCAAGTTCAACGTCTATCGGAGGCTTTGTATCTTCTACTATACATTTTACAAAATCAAGAAGCATCTTCTTGTCTGCACCGCCGTGACCGCCCTTGCCTCCACCAAACGACTCTATCGTCATATTTAGCTCTATGGGGTCACGTCTGGAGCCCGGTACATCGTGGAATCTCGCAAACGAATGGGCATCGGTAAGATACTTTGTGATATCGGTCTCCAGCGTTCCGCGAGTGCCTATAATCCTGAAATTGTGGCCAAATCCCGCGTATGCGCCGAAACATATAAATATCCGTATTACTGCGCCTTTTGCCGTTTTGAAAAGAGCTATTCCGTTCTGATTGTCACACGGCGTAAATGGATTATACTTCACATCAGGAACCATGCACGAAACACTCACGCAACGGTCATCCATGATATATAAGAGCGGACCGAGGTTATGCGTAAGATACTTTATTGCAGGATTAAATGAACGCCAATGCTCTTTCGGGAAATCCTTTTCATCAAACTTTTCAGGATCATGCACACTGTGGAAATACTCGGACTCTGCATATACCGTCTCACCGATTTTCCCCCTGTCGTACATTTCCTTCCACGCCTGAAGATTTCCCCAATAACAACAATTTTCGCCGCACATATACTTAAGCTCCGGATGCTCGGATACAGCCTTTTTGAGCATGCGAGCCTCTTCAAGCGAGTTCACCGCCGGGATTTCACTTATGACGTGTTTTCCGGCATCCAGTGCCTTTATTGCAAACGGAACATGATATATTGCATCGGTTGCAATATATACCGCATCAATATCAGTTTTGAGCATTTCATCAAAATCTTCAAAACATTCAATATCCTTTATTCCAAGCCTATCAAAATGAGCAATTGCATCCTTTATCTTCTTCTCATCCTTGTCGCATATGGCACAAAGCTCTACCGAAGGCTCATCCACGACATCACTCAAAACATTTTTTCCTCTTCCAAGGCCGATTACTCCGAACTTTATTGCTCTATCCATTTCCAAAACCTCCATTACGGATTTTTCAATTTCATTATACAAACACACGCAAATCTGTGGTTGTCAAATCGTTCGGATTTTTTAAAATCACTTGAAAGCGGCAGCCCTTACAGCTACTTTTTTATCGGGATGTCTGTCATAGTATTCTTTGTGGCTGGCACGAATATCGGCAAAATTCGTTTCGTATTTAACACCTCTATATTTTTTATACGCCTTTATCATATGCGAGTGATTTGAAAATCCGCATAAATCTGATACAGCAGCAACCGGCAAATCCGTGCATCCGAGCAACGCCTCGCAAAGCTCAACACGCAGAAGCAGAATATAATTTGAAAACGAAACTCCTGTATATTTTTTAAAGCATGTGAAAAACGTTGTACGCGACATCGCGACACTATGCGCCACATCTTCTACGGAAAGCTTCTCCGTATAGTGGTTTGTTATATACTCCAAAGCACGTGTTATCGGAAGAATTTTTTCTTCAATCATCTTTCTTTTTTTGTTGTTTACGGACTTCACGTTACCAAATTCCTCAGCAGAAAAGAACTCGCAAAAAATTCTTACAACAGTAGCTTCGGGAAGAACGTCACATTGCAAAAGTTTCTCAAAGAAAGCCCTTGCAATGTCTTTTCTCTCTCCTGAAAAAGAAAACAAACAAACATCCTCTGCATCTTTTTTATACTCGAATCCGAAAGAATAAAGAAGACACGCACAATGCATCGCGTTTTTTGATATAAGCTCAGAAAGCATTCGATGGGATAAATTAAGCATAAATAAATCAACGCCACACTCATCAGGCACTTTGAAAACATGTTCAAAGCGAGGCGGAACTACGACAAGGAATCCGTCTTTACAGATATATTCAACACCGTTTATGATATGGACGTATTCCCCTCCGGAGCAATACCACAACTGCGGAAAATCGTGCGAATGCACTTTGGCGCTGTATCCCTTTTCATAATGAAAGAAGCTGCATTTGGCAAGTCCGTTACCTGAAAGACGCTCATTTCTGACAGAAAGCTCCCCGTTAAAGTCATTCATGGTTTTCACCCCTTTTATTCAATTTTACACGCTTACGATTTCTTTGTCAATTCCCGATGTCTTAACAAAAAATACCTTAATGAATATACTGTAACAGAAAGAAAACTTCCTGAAAGGATGGTTGTTGTGCATGGATGATAAATTGGAAATCGAAAACGAAAGATTAAAAAAAGGATACTTGGTGAAAGGAGTTGGTGCAACCAAGGGGTTCGTTACCGGCAGAGAAAAGAGTTTGAAGTCATCGACACACTTAGATCCAGATATCCTGTGAATTTTCTTTGCAAGGTCATGGACGTAAACCGATCCGGTTACTACAAATGGGGAAAACGCAAAGGAAAGCCCAACAGGTACGAGCAAGATAGAGTGTTGTTAACACAGTTGTTAGCAACAGAACATAAAAAATATCCTTCTCGTGGATATCATCGTCTTGCAGACGATGTGTTTGCTGAAACCGGTTGGATATTTTCACATAATTTGGCACATAAGTGCTGCAAAGCTGCACGTATTCTGTGAGCAAGGTTTTTGATATCGACTCAAGCGATGCACAAATAATATGTACCACTCGGTAACGTTTGTGCGGTATCCACGGAAACAGTTGACCGCTCCTATCAGCTTTGCGCCGTCATAATTTAAAAACTCACTCATATTCTGCACAGAAACGTCCTTCCGTCATTATTTTATTACTATCCCGTCCGGATAATCAATTCTCAAAGTGTCTCCATTGTCGTTCATTACGTTTTCAAGAATTACATTTTCAACCTCAGCATTGCAATAGAACGCATTTTTCGCATACAATGCCGTAACGTTTGAAATCGTAATATCCTTTATGTCGCCTTTTGTATATCCGCTTCCGTATCCGGTATAAACCTTCACGGTCGCCTCACGGCAAAGACTCATGTCTTCCGCAACAACTTCACCGATGTTATCAATTTCAACGTTATATATCCTGCATCCGTTTGCAGCAAGGCAAATTATACCATGGTGCTTACCGCAGGTTTTCACATTTCTTATGATAATATCCGAAATGTCGCATTCGTATTGCGTTCGGTCGGTAATATAACCCGTTGGCTCCATCGGATAAAGATAATACTCTCCGGGGTAAATTTTGCTCGGAGAAGGAATGCTTGCCGCCGTTTTTCTTAGTGCGGTACACGCAACGGTGTCATCGCCTGTAAATCCCGTAATTTTCTCCACAACACAATTGTGGCATCCCGATCTGAAATCTATTCCGTCTCCGTTCTTGACGTCGGTGTTGAAATGGAGGTCATGGATGTATCCGTTTGAACAGATATCAAAAGAAAGCGTCCAGCAACGGGCATTCTCAAACGAAAAACCTCCGATTTCAAATCCGTCACATTTCGAAAGAGATATTGTTAGCGTGCGCCATCCCCAAAAATCACCGAGGGGCTCTTCCACCTTTCCCGTCATATAGTTTTTCATCAGCGGATTTTTATCAGGTCCCGAAAGTGTCGCTCTGTTTTTTCCAAGAATTTTCACGTTTCGGATTGGTTTGATTTCAATCGGAAATCCAAAAGGATTATCCTCCGAGAGAACGTAATTGTTGCCTCTGAAAACATTGTCAAAGCTTCCGTCGCAAAGCTTTATCATGCATCCGTCAACAATCACCGTTGTATCGGACGGAATCTCAATCGCGCGAGAGATTAAATAGTCTTCTCCCGAAAAAACAACGGTTGCTTCCCCGGCGCAATTCGTGCGTGCGCCAAAGCACTCAAAAATTGCCTCATCGTCATTTTTTCCGACTCTGTATTCGGAAACATAAAATATATTCTTCACTCGATAACCTCATTTCAAAGTGAAATTTGAAGATATTCTACCACCTTGAAAATGCACTGTCAACCAAAAAAATCGCGATTTATCAGAGGAAAATTATGTATTCCGACATTTCGAGAAATTCATCGGATATGAAAAAACAGCAACACACGAAATTCGTGGATAAACACTCGAAATATCAGTGTTTATCGGAGATTCATCGTTCATGGCCAAAACAGGACAAAAAGGTGTGCAACGTACTCCTAAGGAGAAAGTTTACAGTTCGATTCTGGTCGGGGGTGCCAAAGTGCAGAATAAAAGTCCGAACCGAAAGGTTTCGGACTTTTATTGTTGTGAACGAAAAACCCCGGCTATGCCGGGGAGTTCAAAAAAGCTTTAGCGATGCATAAAAAATAAAACTCCTTTTGATATACTAAAGATGCGGCTACCAACTGCATCGAGAATCAAAAGGAGGACATTCAAAATGAATGACAATAAAAGTTTAGCACATATAAAATGGAATTGCCAATATCATATAGTATTTGCACCAAAATATCGAAGAAAAATATTTTAAGGTAAACACAAAGAAGAAATAGGAAAAATATTACGAGAACTATGCAATTGGAAACAAGTAAAAATAATAGAAGCAGAAGTGTGCCCTGATCATATACACATGTTAGTAGAAATTCCGCCGAAAATGGGTGTGCCGGGATTTAAAGGATTTCTCAAAAGAAAGAGTACACTAATCATATTTGAGCGACACGCGAACCTGAAATACAAGTATGAGAGCAGGAGCTTTTGGTGTAGAGGGTATTATGTGGATACAGCAGGAAAAAACGCCAAAAAGATAGCGGAATATATAGAAAATCAGCTCAAGGAAGATATGATACACGACCAAATGGCAATGAAAGAATATGTAGACCCGTTTACGGGTAGCAAGTAATAAGCTTTTGCAGTTAGTAGTCGTAGGGTACGCCTTGAGGCTATGCCAATAACATAGGGCTATGCCTGCATATGAAGACCCCCCCGGCTTAGCCGGGGGGTTACTATTGTTCGTATCACTCAGCAGCTTTTATGTATTTTCCGTCGGTTACGAGCTTTTGTGCACCGTCGTCTTCTATAATTGCATATCCCTTATATGTTCCCGGCTTATCCGGAATAATCACAAACTGGTTGCTGTCGGTTTTCATTGCAAGCTTTGTATCGTCAAGCATTATGCCCTTTTCAAGTACGTTTTCAAATCCGATAAATTCAGCCATAAGCGCAGAATCAAAGGCATCGAGTATTATCTTTCTTCCGCTGCCTGAGAAGTTAAACGGTTCATCAGCCCATTCAGCGGTTACAGTTGTATCCTTATATGCAAGGAAGCTGTAGGATTCGCTTGTGCTGACAATGACGTTATCCTTTTTCCAACCCTTAAAATACTTTCCTTCTTTATAATAAGCATCATCATTGCAATTAAGAGTTACCGTGTCGCCGTAATTATACAAAGTGCCGTTTACCGTGACGCTTATAAGCTCGCCGTAGTTCGGAACATAAGCGTTGTAGCCGCTTACTGTCACCGTATCTCCAGGTGCTATCTTATTTCCTTCAAGGTCAATCCACGTATCTGCAGGCTTATAACCAACCCTTTCCGGAAGTCCCGGAGCTGTGCCGTCCGCTAAAAGAACATCTTCACGCTGACCGTTTGCATTGAAAAACTCAGCTTTATTTACAGAAGCATCTCTGTACACAGCAACAAGGATATTATTTCCTTCCGACGGTGTATATTCAAAGCTCGGTTCAAAGGAGAGGATTTTCTTCTCATTCGTCAGGCCCTGCGCCCAAAAGAGGAAGTTTTCCGTATCTTCTGTGCTGACGGTTACTTTGTCCGTCACATTTTCATACTTCACTATAGCGTTTGCCGTGTCCGTAGATTTATAGCCGTATACGTTTTTTGCAGCAGAGGTATGATCTTCTTCCTTTGCCGTGAATGCCGAAGCAAGCTCTGCATCATCGGCTATGCGTGCGAAGCTGATGCCTGAAAGAGTACCGAAGACTTCGTTGTCGGTATATGATGCCGATGTGCTTTTTGCCCAGCCTGCCGGTTTCGTGACCGTTGCAATCAGATAATAATAACCGCCGGTGATATACAACCTCTCCGCCGTTTTCTTAAAATCATTTTCTGTTGCTGTAGCAGCTTTACAGCCATTTTCCGAGGACAAATGAATGACATCAGCCGTAGCGCTTTCGTTTCCGCTTCCGAGCTTTGCCGCACTGTCTATTATCTTCTGAACCTCTTCGATAGAATTAATCTTCCAGCTGTTTTTGCTTACAGCCGCAGAGCTTACAAGATACAAATCCGTTATTCCGTAGTGATTCTGCTTTCCGTCCTGTGTGTTTGTAACGGTCGGAATGTACAAACCTTCCGTTGCGGGAGACAAATCTGAGGTAGATTTGAAATCGCCGAGATAAAGCTGGAATACTACCGCGTTTGCGTTAGCTTCTGCCGTTTCGGAATCGCTTTGAGCTGCAAACATAATGAATCCGGATTTGTTGAGCTGAACATTTTCGTTCGCGGCGCTTCCGAGAACCTTCATTACTTTCCATACATTTCCGTTGACAACATTTCCGTAACCATGACTTACCAGTCCGCTGCTTGAAGTATACATATTCCAGTTCGCGGTCTTTCCGTATGCCTCGTGCGTGATTTTGTATTCATACGACTCCGTCGCATCGGCAGCAAACACAACACTTGCCGGGAGCATCGCTGCGAGCATTGAAAGTGCCAGAATAATAGCAAATAACTTTTTCATCTTTTATTTACACTCACTTTCATTTAATTCTGTTGTACGCGTTTTCATAAACCTCAAGAACACGGTCTACGCCCATTTCATTGACATCCTCAACAAAAGCGTCAAATCCCGTGAGCGGCTCTTGACCAAGCACGAACTTTGCCACCATCTCATTTACAAACACTTCGATTGCTGCACCGTCCTGCGTTTTTATCTTCTGCTCTTCCACAGTGAGACCGAGATAGCTCTTCGGGTTGGGATACTCTACGGTATGCTCAAGCACGAGCTCGCGGGTTGAAGAAAGAAGCTCAGACTCAAATGCATCGACCGCCTCGGGGTCAAAACGGGCAACCGTTCCCGGGGTAGAGAAGCCGTAAAGAGTATTCGGCTGTGCACCGGTTTCGTCGGTAATGTATACGCGCTTTCCG